>DATJUH010000265.1:0-13448 GCA_035502515.1 Acidimicrobiales bacterium | reverse complement strand
TACATCCCAACGGGGCCGAGTCGCTGCGGTTGACACCGAGGCCGGGACGCTAACAGTCGCCATGGACGATGGGAAGACTCACGTGCTTGGGCCAGACGAGACCAGCTCCGACCGCCTTGCTCACGGCTACGCGACGACCATTCACCGGAGCCAGGGGGCGACGTTCGGCACCACCCACCTCTTCGCCGACGGCGGCGGGAGGGAACTTGGCTACGTGGCAATGAGCCGCGCCCGAAACTCCGCGACGGTCCATGTCATCGCCGACAACATCGGCCAAGCGGTCGAAGACCTTAGCTGGGACTGGGGACGTGAGCGTCGGCAGTTCTGGGCCATCGACACCGGCACTCCGGACACGCCGGTAGGGCGACACCCGCTAGAGACTGAGCTCGACAAGCAAGTCCCTGCGGACTTGCGGGCTGTGCTTTGGCGGGCACGACTCAAGGCCGAGCGCTCAGCTGTCGTTTCCCTGGCCCCGGCGGGGTCAGGCCCTAACAGCGCTGGCCGTGTGGCCTACCTCGACCGGAATATCGAAGTCCTAGACCGGCACCTCGAGCCCCGGAGACGTCAACCACCCGCACCGCAGCGCCCAGCCAGTACGGGGATGGCGGGCGCCGAACGGAGCTCGGGGCCAGAGGTCTGACAAAAGACCACGGACCCCCGCAGGCGCGCACACGGATAGCTGGAGCGCCGGGCCGGGTCACGTGCGCCTAACTCCGGGCATGCTCCCCGTACACAGAATGCGCAAAATACACCGCCTCCGAGTCGACCGCCAGTTGTTTCCAACTCGCCTCACCGCCGCCTCGCGCCAGCTCGCTCCTGACAAAATATCCTAAGTGAGCCTTACCGAGACCGGGGACGTCGTGGTGCTAAGCGGTGGTGGTTACAAGGTCTTGGGCGCCTGCGGCTTTGGCTTTATCGGCCTCATGGGCATCTTTCCATTGGTTTCAGACCGGGTCTTCGCCAACGTGGTTGGAGCTGTCATCTTGGTGCTGATGGGCGGGCTTTCGTTGAGGTGGGTCCGTGCAAGCGTTCGTGCCGACAGTACGCATCTAGTGCTCAAGACCCCCTTGCGGACTATCAAGCTGAGATGGTCCGAGGTCAAAGAAGCCAAGGTTGTCCCAACGAACGGAAATCGTCTCGTCGCCGTTTTGAGCGTTACGACCGTCGAGGGAAAGAGGATCAAGGTTGATGGCGTGGGCAACCGCTGGCGTAGGACGGCAGGAAGCAGCGCTGTTTACCAGATGGCAGCAGAGATAAACCGAAGAGTGGCGGCCGAGACGGCTAACGACTAGTCGGTTCGGAGTGAAGCACGGGTTTCTTCGGACGGCTTAGAACCCAAGCCACGAGGACGGTCTGCGCGGGCGGGCGCATTTTCTAACCGGCGAGCCGGTCCCACATCAACAGCGTGAATTTCTCTCCAGGAAGGGCGGCGGCGCGGGAGGAAATGATCTGGTCGACCTTTGACCGATGAGGAGGCAACATGGCCGATGTGCCGGCCCTTCACTTACCTAGCGGACGGACCCTGGTAGGGAGCTATCTGGGCCTCGTCGAGTTGGCCGAGCACGAGCTTGAGATGCTGAGACGCTGCCCCGGCGCGGCGGGTCGGGTCGTTCCGCCCGTCAAGGTGTGGCGCTGAAGGTTCTGCAGATCGTGACGCAAGCGCGGCAGCTCCCGACTGTGAGTGGGCTTTCCCGGAGCGGGACGACGAGGATCGGTGTTCAACTCCTATAAGCACCTCCTGGCACTTGCCGAGCAGCAAACCTGGGAGGCATTGGGCGAAGGACCAAGAGGTCTGAGTGGTGTCGGAGAGCCACGCCGGCCACAGCCATCGTCAGCCTCAAGCGGCCAGCACCTTGACGAGCCGCGCCAATCGCCCGTCCGCACTTGTCGCTATGAGGTCGCCCGGGTCTCGCGCTGCTGTCAGATCCGCCAGTTCAGCGTCGCGCTCGAATCGCCGATGATGGAGGCGTGAGCCGCTGGGACCTGAGTTGGCTGAAGAAGAACCGGCCGCTCTTGGTCGTGCAGATCATCGGGACACCGGTGGTGATTGCCTGGTTCCTCTTGTTCTACTTTCAAACGCATAGTCCAGTTGCCTTCGTGCTGCTGGCGCTCCTCCCGGTGTCCGCGGTTCTCAATGTCCGCTTGATCAACCGCCGGCGCGAGAGGCAGGGGGACCCCGCGGCTCGTCGAGACCAACATACAGGCACCCGACTCTCCCCTGCGCCGTTGCACTACGCCTCCGATATGGCGTACGGCCGGTGGGTCGGCGCAGCGGACATACCTGGCAACTTGGGGCGCACGAACGCAAGTACACCGTTGGCGGTGTTGGAACTCAACGTAACCGTGCTGACACTCCGAGTGAGGCCGCAGTTCCTGAGCCGATTGTTTGGGATGGGCACGCTGAGTGTGGAGCCGCCTGGCGTTGAGGCGATTTACCCCGCCAAAGGACGCCTGCGGTACCCCGCGATCTGCATACGCCCGCGAGGCCAGCCACCCTTCTATTTCCTCGTCAGAGATCGGGCGTCGATACTGACGACACTTGCCGCCGCCGGGTTTCCCGTTGATTGGGGAGAGCGGGAGTACTCCGCGTCGTAGCGACGTCGCCATCGCGGCGACGGAGGACCCTCTGGTGCGCTCGCGGCTGTTTGGGACATACAGACGACCCGGATGTGTGGGCGACATGGGGGATGTCAAGCCCAAACCGCGGCCCATAGCGGCATACGCATCCGCCGGTGGAGCGCACCATTTCTGGCCACCGCCTGCAGCCGGGCTGGGATGCGACGGCGACGAGCTCAGCGATCTGGTCGGCACTGAACTCCATAGCCGGGGCGGTCATGCTGACACCTCTTCTTGTCTGACTGCGTGCAGGCGGCGGAGGACCCAAGACCCCCAGCGAGAGGTCGTCGAAGTAGGACGAGCGGGGTCGGAACCGATCTTGTCGACCACGCCAACTGACCAAGGCCGCATGTGCAGCACACCGCTCTCGAGGCGCCCGTCGGCCCCAACAGGTGCGGAGGTTTAGCTATAATTAGCTTCTCTCGAACATTGCCTCGTTCGATGAGCTTAGCGCAATGTTGGAGAACTATTTCAGGAGTTAGCTATGATTAGTCTCTAGGCACGCTCTCATGGTGCACGTGGCGCCAAGGTGGACTACCGATCTGAGCTGTCCGCGGATGCCGGGCCAGGAGCCCGCTGCGTCAGCGGCCGGGACCCCAAGCTGTTCTGCGCCTGGCCGGCGGCGCCCGACCCCTGCACATCCTGAGAGGGCGAGCTCGCCGGCCCCGGAAACGACCTTGGCTTGTCGGCCGCGCCCGCCCCTCTGCACAGTCCACGGCACCGTGTGCAGACCTTGCCCAGTTCGCCGAGGCCCAGTGAGGACCGCGTAGGCCCGGGCCACATCGCGTAGGTCATCTCCCAAAGGGATAACGCTCGTTTGGACGCCTAACTTCTTCGCTGGACCGGAGTACAAGATCAAACTGAGTTAGGCGCCGCTACCCCGCATGGCTATTGGAGTGGCAGCCTACGTGTCGATCCGCCAGGGCCGCCCGGCTCCTCACCAATGGGCCGCTCCGCCTGTCTTAGGTCCCCGTTCTCTCCGAGCTTTGTCGGCGAGCTCACCATGCTGGTTGTTGGGGCGCCTCCGGCCCGTTCGTTGGAAGGCCTCGTTCTCTTCGGCTGCGCTAGTGTTGCGGCCCCCAAGCTCGGCAGCTCCCTGTTCGAGATGCCGAGCAGGTCGGCCACTTCGCCAGGCTGTAAGCCGGAGCCGACGAGGCCCCCTACCGCCTCAGCCTGGGCGCGCCGAGCTTCGGCCTGTGCGCGCTCCCAGGTCGCTTTGGCCTCGGCGACCCGGGCCACGGCCCCGAAGGACAAACGCGCCGCGGCAGTACGCGTCGCGAGGCGTTGCTTGGTGACCGGCGCCTCCTGGGCAGCCAGTACACGGAGCCGTCGTGCGGCGGGGTGATCGTCGCCACGTGTCCCGGTGTGGAGCGTGCCTCGGTTAGCCATAGTTAGCTCTTATCAACCAGTGGGCCTTGTTACACAGAAGAGTAGGCAACAACACTAGCTGACTGCAAGACGTAGCTACTATTAGCCGTAATGCGGCAGTTCGGGCCAAAACCTCGGGACCTCTACAGGCGCGAGGGCTCCCGCCTCGAGCTGACCCCGGCGGGCAAGGCGCTCGCCGAGTTCGCCCGGCGTTCCCGAGCCGAGCTGTCCGATTTCCTGGCCGGCCTCGGCGAGGCGGAGGAGCCGGTAGTCCTGGCTGCCGGTGAAATAGCGCACCGCTACGTGCTCGGTCCGGCGGTACGGCTGCTGGTAGCGCGAGGAGTCCGGCTCGGGCTGCTCAGCACCGACCGCGACGGAACAGTTGCTGCCGTCCGTTCTGGGCGCGCCAACCTCGGGGTGACCCTTTCGGGCTCTCTTCCCGCCGGGCTCGGCCACCTCGACGTGGACCACCTACCCTCAGGTGGCGGTCTTGCCGAGCGGCCATGGCTTGGCGGGGAGACGCTCATTAAGGGTGGGCGACCTGGCGAGAGAAGCGATGAAGCTCGTGTCACCTCCAGCGTGGCTTCCACACGTCGCGTCGTGGTCCTGGCGAGATGATGCCGCGCGATCGCTGACGTTCCGCGCCTGCTGCTACGCGTCGCGCCGAACCAGGAGGATGGTGCCCAAAGCGATAACCACCACGGTGTAGCCGCAGAGAATGAGGAGCCCTACCCACGGTCCGAAGGCATGCGGAGCGGGGTTGTTTAGCATCACCGCACCGAACTCCAGTGGGAGCAAGCGCTCGACTTGGTACTGGAGGGGGTTGGGGAGGGCTTCGAAAATGATCGGTAGCACAAGCAGCACGCCGACGTAGACGCTGATCGCGGCTGCAGCGTGCCGGACTACGACTGCGATGCCAAGGGCGAGCAGCCCGACCACGCACAGGTAAAGGCCGGTGCCGACAACGGCTCGGAGGGCGCCCGGGCTCGACAGCGTGGCGTGCGGCGCAGGTGAGGTGAGAAGCGCTTGGCCGAGGAGGAAGCCGGCGAAGGCGACCACCTCGGCGACGACCAGGCTGACCGCGCCGAAGACGAGGACCTTGGCCGCGAGCACCATCGGCCGGCGTGGCGCGGCCGCCAGGGTGGCCCGGATCGTGCCGGTGCCGTACTCGGGGCTCACGACCAAGACGCCGAGGACACCGAGCAGAAGTGTGCCACCCAGGTACACGCCCATGAGGCTTACCTCGATGGGGTCGAGACAGTCCGGGCAGGCCGTCAGGTGGGCTTCGACCGACCACGGCGCCACCTCGTCCACCGAGCCCGAGGCGTAGGCGGGCAGCAGTTCGCCGACGTGACCAGCTCGCCCGGCGGCCGGGTCAACCTTGTCAGGGAATGCGTTCGTCATGGTGCCCTCCATGTGTGCGGAGGAGGCGAGGACGCCCCGGTGCCCTCTTGAGCGTCCGCTAGCAACGCCCGGAGGGCTTGCCGGGCGCGGTGACAACGCGACTTGACCGTGCCTTCAGGCACACCCAGCAGCACGGCAGCCTCTGCGGTGCTAAGTCCGTCCAGGACGGTCGCCTCGATCGCAGTTCCCGGGAGAGGGAGGCCAGAGCCGGTCCTAGGCGCCCGTGCCCTATGGCCACCAGACCTGGTCCTCGGCCGAGATGACCACGGCCGGCTCCCCCTGCCGCCGCCACGACCACGGTCTCCTCCCGCGGTCGCGCCGGATGGCGTCGATCAACCGTCGGATCCCGACACCCCAGATCCATGCAGCCACGTCACCACCCCCCCGATATCCGTCAGCTCCAGCTCTAACTGGCCCACCTCACCGAGCGCAGTTAGTTCGAGTTTCCAACTGATGTGCACTTCGTTGAAACCGTTGAGGATCTTCAAATGGCCACGGTCAACGGGAGCCGTTATTTGCAAAGTTTCTCTAATCGTGGCCCAACTGACAGCATCGACCCCCACCACGACCGGGTCGGCGAGCTCGTGAAGGTGGTGCCGGTGTCGGTCGCCTACCAGCACCTGGCCGACGAGGTGGGTCTCGCCGTAACTACAGCAGCTTCCGCCGCTACGTTCGGGCCCAGTTCGACGAGGTTCGCCCCGAGGAGGTGGTCATCAGGCGCCCGCCGGTGCGCCTGGGGGAAGAAGCGCAAGTCGACTACGGCTACCTGGGCGTCGGACGAGGCCTGGGCCAACGTGGCGCCCAAGCTGGCCCGAAAGCCGCCAGTGCCGTTGCAGCCCGTCTGGGTCGCGACCCGCCTAGGCGAGAGAGCGGATGGCGTTGGGCGCGAGGAGGCAAAGTACGTCTGACCAGGGTTATAACGGAAATTGTTCGGCTGCTCAGGAAACTCCCGGCTACTCAGGGGACCCCAGCATCTCATTTGCTCCCCAGTGTGAGTGCTCGCCGCTACGGGCTGGTTGAGCCGTCGGCACAGTCCATAAACTTTGGGGCGGCAACGCACGGACGATCCGAAGGGGGAGCTACGGCATGTGCTCGAACCAGCCTCATGCGACCGCTACCACCGGTAATGGCAAGGGCACCCATGACCCCGAGGGAGCCGACCACCGGCCTGCAGCTCGGACGTCCTCAGGCAGCTCCGGTAGGTGGGCGGGACCGCTCCGGTGCGCGCCGGCGCGGCTCCTCGCCGCCGCGGGCCTCTTTGCTGGCGGCCTGGTCGGGGCTAACGCCGTGCTGCTTGCCGGGGCGCCGGTCGCTGGGGCGTCCACCCCGGCGCCCACGTGCGCCTCGGGCACCTGTACGGTGACCTTCCCAGAGACGGGCTCCACCGAGCCCTGGACGGTGCCCGACGGGGTCAGTTCGTTGAGCGTCACCCTCTACGGCGCCAACGGCGGGGGCGCGAGCGGCGCTACCGGCGGCTCGGGCGCCCGGGTCGAGGCCACCGTTTCGTCCAGCCCTGCCAGCGCCCTCACTGTCAACGTTGGAGGCAGCGGCGTAGCTGGCCCGGATGGCTTCGCTGGCTATGGCGGCGGCGGCTATGGGGGCGAAGTAGACAGCGGCGGGGGTGGGGGGGCCACGACCATCTCCGAAGGGGCCACCTCGGTCCTGGTCGCCGGGGGCGGCGGGGGCGGCGGCAATTTTGGTAGCAACCTAAGCGGAGGACCCCCGCTAGTGGTCGGTGGGAACGGCGGCAACGCTGATACGGCCGGCCAGGCGGGCAGCTCGACGACCGCCAACGGGGCCACCCTAGGGGGCGGCGGCGGGGGCGGTGCCGGGGGCCAGTCGGCGGGTGGGACCGCCGGGCCCGGCGGCACGGCCACGGGGACTTCAACGTGCGGCGGCACTCGTACAGGCAGCCCTGGTAGCCCGGGGTCCCTCGGGGCCGGCGGCGGCGGGGCGCCCGATGCTGGCGGGGGCGGCGGTGGTGGTTACTACGGCGGCGGCCAAGGGGCCCAGGGGGCTTCTGACTCCTGCGGCGACTACGCCGCCTTTGGCGGGGGCGGCGGTGGTTCCTCCTACACGGCTGGCCTCGGGGTCTCGGGGGCCAGCGTCGATGACACCCCGACGCTTCAGGCTTCGTCGTTATCGGGCAACGGTGAGGCTGTCATCGCCTACGCCGACCCGGTGGCCGCCGGTGCGCCCTCTTTTGAGGCTGTCTCGGGCCAGGCCCTGGTCATCGGGGCGGCCACCGGTCTGGGGAGTTCGACCGCCGGCACGTCGGGGCCAATGGGGGACACCCTAGCCGTCACGGTGCCCTCCACCACTACGGCCCAGGGAGGGACGGTGACCGCCGACGCCAACGGCGACGGCGGGTTCACCTACACGCCGCCGGCCAGCTTCACCGGCACCGACACCTTCGCCTACACCGTCACCGACACCACCGACGGCTCGGGCGACTACGCCACCGGCACGGCCAGCGTCGACGTCCTGGCGCCGCTCCAGGTCTCCACCACCACCTTGCCCGGGGGCGAGTACGGCACCGCCTACGACCAGTATCTCGGTGCCATCGGCGGCACCTCGCCGTATAGCTGGTCCGTTTCCCAGGGGTCGCTCCCGCCCGGTCTCAGCCTCAGCCCCTCGGGAGTGCTCTCGGGCACGCCCACGGCGGCGGGGGCATACAGCTTCACCGCCAAGGTGACTGACTCGAGCACCCCGACCGTCCTCACCACCAGCCAGGACCTGTCGGTCACCGTGGCCTCTGCCCCCCTCACCATCACCGCCTCCAGCCCGCCCATGACCTACGGCGGGGCCGTGCCCGCCATAACGCCCACCTATAGCGGCTTTGTCAACAACGACACGGCTGGGTCGCTCACTACGCCGCCCACGTGCTCGACCACCGCCACCAGCACTTCTCCTGTCGGCAGCTACCCGTCCAGCTGCTCAGGGGCGGTCGACCCCAACTACGACATCACTTATACCGCCGGCTCGGTGAGCATTGGCGCGGCCCCCCTCAGCATCACCGCCTCCAGCCCGGCCATGGTCCACGGCGGGGCGGTGCCTCCTATCACCCCCATCTACAGCGGCCTGGTGGCCGGCGACACGGCTGGGTCGCTCACTACGCCGCCCACGTGCTCGACCACGGCCACCAGTACTTCTCCTGTCGGCAGCTACCCCTCCAGCTGCTCGGGGGCCGTCGACCCCAACTACGACATCAGCTACACCGCCGGCTCGGTGAGCGTAGGCACGACCGTGCTCATCATCACCGCCACCAGCGCCACCATGTCCTACGGGGGACCGGCACCGGTCATATCGCCCACCTACGGCGGGTTCGTGGACGGTGACACGCCTGCGTCACTGACTACTCCGCCTACGTGCTCGACGGCCGCCACCAGCTCCTCGTCCCCGGGTACGTATTCAGCTACTTGTAGCGGGGCCACCGACCCCAACTACGCCATCGGCTATGTGGCGGGCACGGTCACGGTGGCCCCCGCCCCCCTCACCGTCACCGCCTCCAGTGCCACCTTCACGTACGGCGGCACCGTTCCCGTCATAACCCCGAGCTACAGCGGGTTCGTGAACGGCGACACTGCCGCGTCGCTGACCACCGCTCCGACGTGCTCGACCAGTGCCACCAGCTCCTCGGCCCCAGGCACTTACCCCTCCCTGTGCACGGGCGCGGTGGACGCTAACTACACCGTCAGTTACGTGGCCGGCACGGTCATTGTCAGCGCCGCCTCGACCCCCAGCCTGGCGCCGGCGCCCGCCACCACCACGACCACCACTACAGCACCGCCGGCCAAGGCTTTCCCCGACGCCGACATCGCCTACCCCAACGGGTCCATAGTGAGCTTCGGGGGTAGCGACTACGTCTTTGCCGGCGGCCGGGCCTTCGCCGCCGGAGGTAGCGCGCTGGTGGCGTTGCAGAAGGTCGACCACGCCAAAGTGGTCTCGGCCCCGGGCGCCAGCTCCGCCCCCACGGGGGTCGCCCTGCGGCCCGGGGCCCTGGTGACGACCCGGGCCGTTAACGGCAGCCCCACCATCTATGTGGCTGGCACCGACGGCCAGTGGCACGGCTTCTCCACCGCGGGGCAGTTCTCCCGGGACGGTTATGACGCCGCCCTGGTCGTCACCGTGCCGAGCCTCGGCGGCCTCAGCGTCGGCGCGACGGCGGGCATAGAAGGCGCCTCCGCTACCGCCCTGGCCACCCGGGCCGATGGGGCCATCGCCGACTCGTCGGGTACGTTCTACGTTTTCGCTGGGGGAAGGGCCTTTGGCATCTCGTCGCCGGCGGCACTGGTCGCCCTGAGGGCCACCGACCGGGCTACGGCCCTCACTGGTGCCGTCGGGAGGCCCGAGACCAGCGCCAGCGTTGCCAGCGGGGTGCTCTTGAGCGCCCCGGGCAAGGTGTACGTGAGCTACCAGAGCGAACTGTACTTATTCAAGACGATGGCCCAACTGGTACACGACGGCTACGGGGGTACCGCCGCCGTGCCCGTCCCGGGCACCGGTGGGCTCGGCGTCGTTTCCCCGTACTCGGGCGGCTAGAGTTTTGCCCGGCCGCCTAGTCACCGCTTACTTGCGGCCAAGGGCATCGTTTGAGGAAGGTCTGCCGACTCGGCGCCTTTGCGGGCCCAACGACCAAGAAGGCCTGGAAAGGCCCCGGTAGGCAGCCTGGGTGGGCGGCGTGTCTCCGACTTGCTCTGACAACGGTTCTTGCGCTACTACTCAGGCAACCCCCGCAGCGGACAACAACAGCCGGCCATTTACGCACGAGCACCGCCAGCGTCAGCCCGTCTGAGGTCCCGTTCAGGGACGGACCAGCTCCACGTGCCTCCCTGTCGCTGCGACCATCGGCTCCAGGTCAGCTCGGTCTGAGGTCACGATGTCGTCCCCGTCATGCGCCAGCAACACCACGGCCGCGTCGATCACGTCTGTTCTTCTTACCCGGCCCAACAGGACGCCCGCCGCCCGGCCAAGGTCGTCGTCGAGGGGGCGGACGTCGATGCCGGCCATCGCCTGGGCCAGCCGGGCTTGGCGCGGCCCACCTCGCCACACCTGGCCCACCACCCCCCCATGGGTGAGCGGCGGTTCACCGGCCAGCTCACAGGCCTTCAGACGTACCCACATGGCCCGCTCGTTGCGGTCCAGGGAGATGAGCGCAGCGCTGTCGAGCACAAGGGTCAAGCTGCACCTCTGCCGGCCCGGCCCGGCGTGCCCTTGGGCCTGGGGCGGCGGCCACGTACCACGACGGCGTCCTCACGGTCAGCTCGCTGGAGGCTGGCGACCTCCTCACGGGTAATCTCGCCGAACTCAGTTTCATAGTTGGCAATCGCAGCGGCCAGCGCCTCGAGCCTGCGGTCCCGGGCCGCCCGGTCAACCAACGCGGCGTTCACCCACCCGCTCAGCGAGTCGGCCCGGCCGGCAGCCACCGCCTTGTTCCCCGCATCGACGAGTTCAGGGTCGACGGTGACCGTGAGCCGCTCTTTCCGTTGAGTCATACTCGCATGGTAACTCACGTTGTATTATCGTTCCCACACAGCCGGCAAGCAATCCAACCGGGGGCTGTCAGAGCCACTGGGGCACAGACAGGGCTCTTCGACCTCTTCCAATCTAGACAGCGCCACGCCACAAAGCCAAGAACGTGTCTTGCACAGCCTGGTCGACCAACTCTGCCGACGAGCACCTCCGCGACAAGCGCACCGTGAGCCACCCGGCGTGACGGTCGTAGAGGCGGCCCAACGCCTCCTCGTCGCCATGGGCCACCAAGAACCTCGGGCATTGTCACGGCCATCCACTCTTTAACGAGAGCAAGAAGCTGATTGCCTGTCTCGGCTCGCACGCGAACAAGTTCCCGCTCGCTGCGCTGATCGACGTTGGGCGTGGGTCTCGGCAAGATTTCGGCTAGTTCGAGATCAAGGTATTGTCGAAAAAAATCAGCATTGTTCCAGCCCGTGTTTGCGTCTTGGTTCAGACCAAACCACAGCAGCTGAGGGTCGGCGGGTTCGCCGTCGCGGCGCAAACGGATGACGGCTTCAGCATTGATGGCTCGTGCGACGAGTTGCCGGAACCTTCGGCGGATCTGCCGGTCCCAGCGCTCCCGCCGCGCGAATATGAGCCTCTGCTCTTGTCGAAACTGATCCTGGTTGGCCGTCTCAATTTCGGCCGCTGCGGCGCTCTCAGCGTCGCCGACTGCGACAGGTTCGCCGATGTCAAAAAGTTCAGTAACTGTCCGGACCTGCTCGGGCGGGGCACGATCGGCTCGGAAGGCGACGGCGAGGGGGCCTGCTTGTGTGATGACGAGGGCTTTGTTGCTAACACCGGCCTGTGCCAGCTTGGCAAGGGCAGGTCGTAATTCTGGGTGGCCGAATGTGGCGAGCGCGGTCCAGTGCTCCGGGTCTCGGGAGACGCGTTTCGAGTCGAAGGTCATCGGGCGGCCGGTGGTATCGAGCGATAGGTCGAGGTCTTCGAGCAGGCACGATCGGAGTTCTTGCAGCGTGATCGGCGTCGGTCCGTATTGCGGGTCGGGGAGTGTGCCTTCGTCACTGAGTTCGATGCCGCCGCGCTCGAGGTCATCGATCCGTTCCAATAGGCCTTGAATGACCTGTTCCTGCTCGTATGCCCTCTCCGAGCGTGGCGTCCGGAAAATCCGGCGAAAGGCTTCCTCAGTCGCGCCCAGGATGGGCTGGAGCTGTCCGACCAGGCCCGAGAAAATGTCGATCCGGCTGGCTAGGCCTGGTAGACGGACTCTTCGACGGTGCCTGGGATCACGAAGTTGCGGACCATCACAACCGGCTCTCGTTGACCGATGCGGTCGATGCGTCCGATCCACTGCTCGACCCGCATCGGGTTCCAGGGAAGGTCATATGAGATCAGGTAACTGGCCGTTTGAAGGTTCAGACCCTCGCTGGCCGCGTCAGGACGGGAAGGTCGCCTCCACACGGAACGACTTCAAGCGCCTCTCAGCCCTGTGCGCCGACATGGAGCGCCGCTACGGGCTCAGTGCGGTCGAGGGGCGGGCCAACAAAGCGGCGATGCCCGGGCTCACCCGCGCCGAGGCGGAGAAGGCACGCCGCACCGGTCGGGACGAAGCAGAGCGGGCCGAACTCGCCCGGGTGGTCCGCGCTGCGGCTACGGTCGCTGCCAGCGAATCCGAGTTCGTGCGGTTCGTCCGGGACGCCGGGCAGGCGGTAAGGCCCCGTTACGACCGCGTCGGCGGGCATGGCGTGTTCGGCTACGCAGTAGCCGAGGAGCCCTCCGACGGCGGGGTGGCCGTCTTCTTCGGCGGGGGGAAGCTGGCGAGGGACCTATCGCTCCCGGCCCTTCGGGAACGATGGCGCACCGGCGAGGCCGAGGGCCAGGACGCCGCCGCCGAGTGGGCTGGTGCAGCGCCGGCGACCGGCGTGCACGAGGCCCCTCGGGCCAGCCGGCACGCTACATACCGCTGGGCCGACGCCTCAGCGCGCTGGGGCAAACCGGCACCTCGGGAAGAGCACCAGGGGCCTGCCCTGCGCTCCCCGGACGGCTGGAGAAGAGCGCCAGAAGCGCTGGGCGATGTGGTGCGTCGCCTTGGCGCCGTCCCCGCCGAGGACGTGGCCACCTGGCGAGAGGTGGCGTCCGACGCGGCGGGGGTGCTGGCCGTCTTATCGGGGCGTTTAGAGCGCTCCCCGGGCCCGCTCGCCCGTGCCTCGGCCCTCCTGGCCCGCTCGGCCCAAGGGCCCCGGCAGGGCCCAGCCAAGCCCGGCCATATCCCTCGCGGCACTATCAAATCGGTGGCCGCCCTCATGGCCCAAGCGGACCTCGACGAGGACACACCGACGGCCTGGAGGCTTCTCTTGACTGAGATGCTCCGAATGGCCCAGGCGGTCCACGACGCCCACTTGGCGCGCTCGGAATCCGAGCAGGCTGGCCGGCTGGCCGACGGGGCACGAAAGGCCCTTGAACAGGCGAGAGCGCGCCTCGGCTCGCTCGAAGCCCTCCAGACCGAGCTCTCCGCCGCGGTCGAAGCTGTACACCGCGAGGCCGGACCGGAGGAGGAGGAGGCTGCGAAGCGTAGACGCCGCCAG
>DATJUH010000264.1:0-3912 GCA_035502515.1 Acidimicrobiales bacterium | reverse complement strand
TTCTGAGGCCACGCTCGGCATTGCCTTCGACCCCGACCGCCAGATCTCCGAGTTGCGGCTAACCGAAGGGAAAGCACCGACTACATCGGATGACGTCGTGATGGACGCCGGTACGGCCAACAAGTACCACTTCAAAGTGGGGCAGAAGGTGACCGTTCTTTCGGCCCGGGCGCCGAAAACCTACACGATCACGGGCATCGGCCAGTTCGGCAACGCCCCCAATTTGGCCGGGGCCACCCTGGCCGCGTTCACGTTACCCACCGCTCAGTACGTCGTCGGCGAGGTAGGCCAGCTCGATTACATCGACATCGTGGCCAAATCCGGGGCCGACAAAGCCGCCGTCCAGCACGACATCGCCCGGGCCATACCGCGTGGGACCGAGGTCGTGACCGGTCAAACCGTGGTGCAAGAGGAAACCAGCGCAGTCAACCAGGCGTTGTCGTTCTTCTCGACGGCTCTGCTCGTGTTTGCCTTCATAGCGCTTTTCCTGGGCGCGTTCACGATTTTCAACACCTTCTCCATAACCGTTGGCCAGCGGACGCGGGAGCTGGCCTTGTTGCGGGTCTTGGGGGCCAGCCGGCGCCAGGTGTTCCGCTCAGTCCTGGCTGAGGCGGCCATCGTCGGAGCCGTTTCTTCCGTCATCGGCATCGGTCTCGGCGTCCTGGCCGCATTCGGGTTGAAAGAGCTCCTGAGCGCCTTCGGCATCTCCCTGCCGTCGGGGCCGCTCGTGTTCGAGGCTCGGACCGTCATTGTGTCGTTCGCCGTTGGCATCGGTGTGACCGTCATTGCTTCGATCGGGCCGGCCCGCCGGGCCGTGCGCATCGCGCCTGTGGCCGCCCTCAGTGAGGGGCAGGCGGAGACCGACGTCTCCCCGCGGCGCCGGTTCGCGTGGGGCACCGGGTTAGCGGTCGTCGGGGGGGCCATGTTGGCCGTCGGCTTGAGCGCCGGCAACGTAGCCGTCGTAGGCGTCGGCGCGGTGTGCATCTTCATCGGTGCGGCCATGCTGGCGCCGGCCGTGGCCCGCCCGTTGTCCGGCATCATCGGCCGCCCCCTGGCCACTGCTCTGGGCGAAGCCGGGAAGCTGGGGCGGCAAAACTCGATGCGCAGCCCCCGGCGTACGGCCCAGACAGCCTCGGCCCTGATGATAGGTATCGCCCTGGTCTCAGCGATCGCGGTGTTCGGCGCTTCGGTGTCGCAGTCGGCTACGGCCAGTGTCGACCAGGCCATAAGCGCCGACATTCTCGTTTCGGCCTATTCCGGCGGTCTGGCCAACTCGGTGCCGGCGGTGGTTTCCTCCTTACCCGGGGTCACCCGGTCGGCCACCATCTACCGGGACCAGTTCGAGTTCAAGGGGTCGCTCGAGACGCTCACGTCGGCGCCACCCGCCCACCTCTCCGATACGGTAATGCTGCGCATGAAGGCCGGCAGCCCGGCGGCCATGGCCAAGGGCGAACTGCTCGTAGACTCGACCACGGCCAAGGCGGACCATCTTTCGGTGGGCGACACCGCCCCGGTCAAGTTCGCCGCCACCGGGCCGACAACCATCCGTATCGGCGGCATCTACCAGGCGAACGCCCTCATCGGCAGCTACCTGGTCAGCAACAACTATTTCCTGGCCCACTTCGTCAACGAGCAGCCCGGCGCCGTGCTGCTGCGCACTTCCGGTCCCAACGTCGAAAACGAGGTGACGAAGGCGGTCGCCGGCTATTCCAACGTGAAGGTCCAGTCGCGGGCCCAGTTCGAGCAGGCCGAGACCAACCAGATCAACCAAACGCTAGGCCTGATCTATGTCCTGCTGGCACTGGCGGTGCTGGTGGCCCTGATCGGGATTGTGAACACGCTCATGCTGTCAGTGTTCGAGCGCACCCGGGAGATCGGGCTCCTCCGGGCGGTCGGCATGGGGCGGCGCCAGGTACGGCTCATGGTCCGGTCCGAATCCGTGATCCTGGCCGTCTTCGGCGCCATCATCGGCATTGCCATCGGCACCGGGATGGGCATCGCGCTGGTGTCTTCGTTACAGGGCGTCACCGTCACGGCCGTGCCCATTACAAAGCTGATTGTGTTCCTGGTGCTGTCGGCGGTGCTCGGCCTCGTGGCAGCCAGCTGGCCGGCCCGGCGGGCGGCCAAGCTGGACGTCCTGGCCGCCATCGCCACCAACTAGGGTTACCTGCGCTGATGCTTTCCGGAAGGGTAGCTTGGGGTGATGTGAGCCAGGGCGCTGAGCCGGCCAAACCGCAGTGGGCTGCGGGCTTTGGCACGCCGTCTGTCATGGGGTGGCCCCGGTACTTGTTGTCCGGGGCCCTCCTCATTTATTCGCTCTATGTGGCCAAAGCCGTCTACGACTACTCGAGCGGGGCCAGGGCGGTCGCCGGCTATTCCATCCTGGCCGCTTTTGCCGTTTGCTACCTGTTCGCACTGCCTCAGATCGACAAGGCGAACCGGGTCGTCTTCTGGGCGTTGTTCGGCCTCCTGACGGCGCTGTTCATCGCCGAACTCCCGTTCGCGCAGGCCGAGGCGTTCGAACTTGGCGTGTACCTCACGATAATTGCCGTCGCTCGTCTCGGCGCCCGAGCCACGCCGATCGTTATTGTGTTGACCCTCGGCGCCATATTCCTGCCCGCCTCGTACCCTCCGTGGCACGACAGCATCACGACCGGCTTCGACAACGCCATCGCGGTCGGGATCCCGATCATCGCCCTCACCACTTACGGCATCATGCGTTGGCACCAGGGTTCCCGGGCACTGACCGAAGCGCGGGCCGAGTTGGCCCGTCTCGACGAGCGGGCGCGTATCGCCCGTGACATGCACGACCTGCTGGGCCACTCACTGACGACCATCACCGTCAAGGCCGGACTGGCCAGCCGCCTGGGCGAGTCCGACCCCGGCCGCGCCCGGAAGGAGATGGCGGAGGTGGAAGCCATCGCCCGTGGTTCGCTGGGCGATGTGCGGGCCGCGGTGTCCAACTACCATGTGACCCTGGCCGGTGAGCTGGCCTCAGGGCGGGAGTTGCTGAGAGCGGCCGGCATCAACGCCGACCTGCCGGGGGCGGTCGACGTCGTCGACCCTGCCCACCAGGAGCTTTTCGGCTGGGTGGTGCGCGAGGGGCTGACCAACATCGTCCGCCACGCTCATGCCACGACGTGCGCCGTCCGGCTCTCTCCGTCTTCGGTCGAGGTGCTGGACGACGGCGTCGGCGGCGGCGGACCAACCGGCGCAGCATCCCAGGGGCATGGCCTTTCAGGGTTGCGCGACCGGGTGGCGGCCGCCGGCGGCATCGTCGACGCCGGGCCCCGGCAGCCGAAGGGATGGCGGTTGCGGGTCTCGCTGGCTTCACCCGCCGGCATGTGATGGCCGGACGTTACGGTGGAGGTAGTGGTCTGCATGTGATGGCTTCGACGTGACGGCCGGGACGTAATGGTCAAGCTCCTGCTCGCCGACGACCAAGAACTCGTTCGTAGTGCCCTTGCCGCGTTGCTCGGGCTGGAGGACGACTTCGAAGTGGTGGCGACGGTCGGGCGCGGCGACGAGGTCGTGCCGGCGGCCAAAACCCATCATCCGGATGTTGCTCTCCTCGACATTGAAATGCCGGGGATCGACGGGCTGGCGGCGGCCGGCGTGCTGGCCCAGGAAGTGCCCGAATGTCGCTCTCTCATCCTCACCACCTTTGGGCGACCCGGCTACCTGCGCCGGGCCATGGAGTCGGGCGCTTCGGGTTTCGTGGTCAAAGATGTGCCCGCGGAGCAGCTGGCGGACGCCATCCGCCGCGTGGTCGCCGGCGAGCGGGTGGTGGACCCGGCCCTGGCGGCCGAGACGCTGGCCAGCGGGACCTCCCCGTTGACCGCCCGGGAACGCGACGTGCTGGTGGCGGCCCGGCCGGGGGCCACGGTGTCCCAGATCGCGGAAAAACTCTTT
>DATJUH010000263.1:0-2867 GCA_035502515.1 Acidimicrobiales bacterium | reverse complement strand
GTTGGTCGCTGGCCGTTGGTCGCTGGCCGTTGGTCGCTGGCCGCCGGTCGGTGGCCGGTGGTCGGTGGTCACGGGTCGGTGGTCACGGGTCGGTGGTCGGTCGTCGGTGGTCGCGCCAATGCGGCGCGAAGGGCGGCAGCCCGGCCAGGCCCGGAACCAAGGTATTGCCAATTTCTGTGCGCGCCAAATGCTCTTATCGTTACCCTGGCGCGCAAAAGTATCGGCGTCTCTGCGCCAGGTCCGGTCCGAGCCCTTCCATGGCTGCCGTTCCTACAGCTGCGGGCGCCTGAATTCCTGCCGGTACCCAACCGGCGCGTGAACAGCCGGCAGAGGTACGAGCTCGAAATGTGAACCTGCTGGGCGAGTTCGGCGAGCGTCCAGGCCTGCCTGGGCTTCGTGTCGAGGGGGTTCGGCGCCGGCCCGGCCGAGTACATAAGCTAAGCGGCTGTGCACATCGGAGGTGTCTAATGGAAAGCAATCAGGGTGTGGCGTACATCGGCCCCGGTGAGGTCGAGCTGCAGACCATCGATTTCCCGGTACTCGCGCTCGGGAGCCGCCGCTGCGAACACGGGGTGATCCTCAAGGTCGTCAGCACGAATATCTGCGGCAGCGACCAGCACATGGTGAGGGGCCGGACGACGGCCCCCCCGGGCCTCATACTCGGCCATGAGATCACGGGCGAGGTCGTCGAGGCCGGCCGGGACGTCGAGTTTGTCAAGGTCGGTGACCTCGTCTCCGTGCCGTTCAATATCGCTTGCGGCCGTTGCCGTAACTGCAAAGAGGGCAAGACGGGCATCTGCCTGAACGTCAACCCGGCTCGTCCCGGTGCGGCTTATGGGTACGTCGACATGGGTGGCTGGATCGGAGGACAGGCTGAGTACGTGATGGTCCCGTACGCAGATTTCAACCTCCTCCGTTTCCCGGACAAGGACCAGGCGATGGCGAAAATCCGCGACCTCACCTGTCTTTCGGACATATTCCCGACCGGGTTCCACGGCGCCGTCACCGCCGGCGTCGGCCCGGGGTCAATTGTCTACGTTGCCGGCGCCGGGCCGGTGGGGTTGGCCTGCGCCGCCTCCTGCCAGCTCCTCGGCGCGGCGGTGGTCATCGTCGGTGACCGCATCCCCGAGCGACTGGCTCAGGCTCGAAGCTTTGGCTGTGAGACGGTGGATATTTCAGCCGCGCCCATCGGCGAGCAGATCGCAGAGATAATCGGCCAGCCCGAGGTTGACTCGGCCGTGGACTGCGTCGGCTTCGAAGCCCGGGGCCACGGCGGCGACGCGGGCCACGAGGTCCCCGCGGCCGTGCTGAACTCGCTCATGGAGCTGACCCGCGCTGGAGGGGCCATAGGGATCCCGGGGCTTTACGTGACCGGCGACCCAGGAGGTATCGACGACGCGGCCAAGGTCGGCAGCCTCAGCATCCGCATCGGCCTCGGCTGGGCCAAATCGCACGTTTTCACGACCGGTCAGTGCCCCGTAATGCGGTACAACCGCCAGCTCATGACGGCAATTCTTTATGACAAGGTGCAGATTGCAAAAGCGGTCAACGTCGAGGTGATACCGCTGACCGAGGCGCCCAGCGGTTACCGGGACTTCGACCAGGGGGCGGCCAAGAAGTTCGTCCTCGACCCTCACGGCCTCGTCGGCGCCAGCCGCTGAGGACCCGGCCATGTTGATAAACCTCGGGGACAATGGTCAAGGCTACGAATGGCTGGAGGACTGGGCTGATGTACCGCAACCGGAACAGGCCCAGGCTGGTTGGGCCCACCACGGCCTGGCCGTCACCCGCTCGGGCGAGCTTGTAGGGTTCCACCCCGCCCGGTCGGAAGTCGTCATTTTCGACCGGTCCGGGCACGTAAGCCGCTCTTGGCCGGTCGGGCTCAAGGAGGGTCACGGGATCACGCTGGTCGAAGACGACGGCGAGGAGTGCCTCTGGGTGGCCGACCCCGGGACCAAGATGCGCAAAGCTCCCGACAATTCCTACCAGCGGGACGTGGCGCCCGGGCAGGGCCAGGTCGTGAAGTTCGGACTGGACGGGAAAGAGGTAGCGAGCCTGGCCCGCCCGCCCCACGGCGCCTACGAAAACGGCTTCTTCGCCCCGACGGCAGTGGCCGTCAACGAGATCCGCCACGGCGGCAACGGAGACGTCTGGGTGGCCGACGGCTACGGAGAGAGCCTGGTACACCGCTACCGCGCCGATGGGCAATACCTAGGCACTTTGAGCGGGGAGGAGGGCCGGACCGGCCGCTTCAATTGCCCGCACGGGGTGTTCATCGACCGGCGGCGGGCTACACCCGAGCTGTGGGTGGCCGATCGAGGCAATGCCCGAGTTCAGGTCTACGATACCGAGGGCAACTGGTTACGGACGGTAGGTGAAGGGTTTTTGAACAGCCCGAGCGCGTTCGCGGCGGACGGCCCGAACATGGTCGTCGGCGAGCTCTTCGCCCGGTTGGCCGTAATCGACCCGGACGACCGTCTGGTCGGGTACCTGGGCGAGGACGAGCAGGCCCGCCAGCGGCCGGGCTGGCCCAACGGCGTCGGGCCGGACGAGCACCCGGTCCGCAACCCTCACCTTCAGCCGGGACGTTTCAACAGCCCCCATGGCCTGGCCGCAGACGGCGACGGGAATTTCTACGTGGCCGAATGGTTGATCGGGGGGCGCATGATCAAACTGGGCCACGCACATTAGGGCGGGATACGGGAGCCGGGAGGGAGCCGGTTTTCGGTGCAACAGCCCTTTCCTGTCGCGCTCCAATGTCAAAAGGGCTTGAAAGCGCCACGAGATAGTCTTCCAGCACCGAGAACGGGCCCCACGGTTCTGCACCCTGCCGCGGGCGACGCTTTTTAGGGCGCGCACCGACGTTC
>DATJUH010000262.1:0-5565 GCA_035502515.1 Acidimicrobiales bacterium | reverse complement strand
CGGGCGGTAACGGTACGGCTAGACCTGTCCACCAGGGTGGCCACTCTGGTCAGGTCGGACGACCAGCCCGAGGGCGAGGTGGCGCAGCTCATGGGGAACGCGCAGACAACCGCTGCCGGCAACCTCTTCGTCGGTTGGGGCGCGCTGCCGTACCTGTCGGAGTTCAGCCCCTCCGGCAAGTTGCTGTTCAACGCCAGGCTCCCGGCGGGAGTCGAAAGCTACCGCGCCTACCTTCTGCCCTGGGGCCCGACTGGCTGATCAGAGGTGAAGCGCCGGTGAGATCGGGGCTCCCACCGGGCTACGACCAAAGGCAAAATGGGTGCCCGGCCGGGTCGAGCATGATGCGCAGGCGGGCGGGGTCGCGATCTTCCGGTTGGCGAAGTGCTTCTTTCGCCCCGCATTGTTTCGCCCAGGCCACCCCGGCGGGCACATCTTCGACCCAAATGTCCAGGTGCAACTGCATGCCCTGGGCACCAGGAGCGCCGGGCCAGTCGGGCCGGATGTAATGCTCCTCGAACTGGATCTCTATTTTGGTGCTGCCGTCGGCAGGGCGGAGCACCGACCAGCCGTCCCCCGGAGGGTGACCGGGGCGAGGCCCGGCCGAACTCTCCACCTCCCAGCCGAGGAATTGTTCGTAAAACCGGGTCAGCTCAGCGACATCGGGGGCATCAAGTACAGGGCCGGACATTCGCATCCGCGGACGGTCCACAGGCGCGAAAGTACCTCAACGTGACCGTGGGCGGCCTCGACGATTAAGGCCCGAGCAAGGCCACGGCCCGGGCCAGCGCTTCCTCGGTGGCGGGGTGAGGCCGTCCCGAGCTGCCCTGCCAGGAGCCGAGCATGCCGATTATCCCGACCACCTCGGCCCACGGGTCGTAACGAAGGCCGGAAAAGCGTTCCCAGATGGCGGTGAAACGGTCGGCCACGTCCAGGCCGTAACGGAACAGGTTGGCCCGGCAGTGAGCGACGTCTGCCACCGCCGGGCCGGTACAAGCATCCTGCCAGTCGACGACTCCGCTTACCGCGCCTCGGTTCCACAGCACGTTGCCAGGGTGAAAGTCGCGCTGGATGAAGACGCGGCCCGAACTCAATGCCGGGCCGTGAAAGATCTCTACGGCGCGTTCCCACACCACGGGCGTCCGGGACCAGGCCGGCGGTTCGTAGTTCGACTGCTCGTAAGGGACAAAAAGCGGGAGGCCACGGGCGTCCGGGCCTGCCAGCTTGGCCGCGTGGATCATCGGCAGCAGCTCGGCCAGCCGGCGAAGCCAGTTGTCGAAATCGCCCGGGGACCATTCGACCCGGCCACGTAGACGCGACATGAGGAGCGCTGGTACACCGGCCTCCTCTCCCGTCTCGTCGGCGGCGAGCAGCTCCGGCGTCGGCACAGCGGCCGGCTCCACCACCCGTAACGCATTGGCTTCGTGGCGGACGATGCCGGGCTCCTCGAGGTTCACCTCAGAGCGCACATAGCGGCGCAGGACCACCGTCTGGAGCGCGCAGTCACCACTACGGGCCGCCAGTACATGGACCGCAGACGAGGTGCCGCCGCGCAATGCGCGGGCAGACACGACTGTCCCCCCAATGACCTTTCCCGCCCAGGCCAGGGCGGCTCGGGGCGGCCGGCTGCGCAGGAGCCGGCGGGTGGCCTCATCGTCGCTGAAGCCATGTGGGGCAGAAACGGGGCGAGGTGAGTAACTGGAGGCTCCCGCTCGAGCGGCTACCATCCGAGGTCCGCCCCGGGTAGGTCCAGCACCCCGGTGGTGCGCAGACGCTCGATAACCGCGGCCCGGCCCGGGTGGTGCGACGGGTTTGCCAGCCAGTCGCGCCCCGCCCCGAGCAGACCGGGCAGCAGGACGAACCCGAACGTAACGAAGTGTTCGAATTGTTGTTGAGTTATCACTTGTTCCTCCTCAGGGAAATTGGTGTCGAGTACAACTCACCGACCGTCCCGCCGAGGAGGGGCCCGGGCGCGTTCCAATCTGGGGCGGCCCGGGTTGCTGCCGAGATATCAGAGCATTCAAAGCATTAAGCGGGAGCCTACTCCACCCCTCTTATGTCGGAGGCTGCTCCGGGATGGGCATCGCCCAGGCGGGCGGCCAAAAACTGTCTCTCTCCGTCGTTCCCGGCCAGGTCGAGGGCGCGGCGGTCGGCGTCCGACGCTTCTTCGTCGCGGCCCAGCCGGCGCAGCAGGTCAGCTCTGATCGCAGGCAGGTAGTGGTAAGTCGCCAGCCGGCTGTCCGTGGCGAGCTGCTCGACCTCAGCGAGAGCCACCTCGGGCCCCACTGCCTTGGCCAGGGCGACGGCCCGGTTCAGGGCCACCACGGGCGACGGCCACGCCGATAGCAGGGCATCGTAAAGGTCGAGGATTTGAGGCCAGTCCGTCTCTTGGTACGTCGGCGCTTCGGCGTGGAGAGAAGCGATGGCGGCTTGCAGGACGTAGCGCCCGGGCCGGCCGCGCCTGAGGCCGGCCATGATCAATTCATGAGCTTCGGCAATGGCGGAGCGGTCCCAGAGGGAGCGGTCCTGTTCCGCCAACGGTAGGGGTCGGCCGTCAGGGCCGGTCCGGGTGGCCCGCCGGGCGTCGATGACCAGCAACAAGGCCAGCAAGCCGCTCACCTCGCTCTCGTCCGGCATCAGTTCCCTCAGGACCCGGGCCAGGTGTATGGCCTCGTCCATAAGCGAGGGCCGCGTCAGCGACCCGCCCGACGGCGCAGTGTGGCCCATAGTGAACAGCAGGTGGACCACGCCGAGCACCGTCCGCAAGCGGTCGGGCAGCTCGGCTGCGCTGGGGGCCCGGACCGGGATACGAGCAGTCGAAATCTTCCTTTTGGCCCGGGTCAGCCGGGCGGCCATGGTCGGCTCGGAAACGAGCAGTGACCGGGCGATGTCCGCTGTCGACAACCCGCACACCAGCCTCAGCGTCAGCGCCATTTGTGCCTCGGGCGCCAATGCGGGGTGGCAGCACATAAAAATGAGCCGAAGCCGTTCGTCCGGGACGACGTCGACTGTTCCGTCGCCGGAGGGCTCTTGCCGTTCCACTTCGTCTCCTGCCGTCTCTTCGGGCTCCACCAGCAGCGGCATCTTGGAGCGCAACGTCGTTCGTCGCCGCAGGACGTCCAGTGCCCGGCGCCTCGCCGTAGTGATCAGCCAGGCGGCCGGTTTGGCCGGGATCCCGGTCCTGGCCCAGCGCACCAGCGCCGCCGCGTACGCCTCCTGTACACATTCCTCGGCCAGGTCGAGGTCACGGACGGCGCACGCAGTGGCGGCGAGCACCATGGCCCACTCCCGGCGGTGCGCCTCCCCGACTGCTTGCTCGACTCTGGCCCGATCGACCGGGGCCCGCCCGGCCGGGCTTGGCTGAACCGGGGCCGGCCCGCCCGGGCTTGGCTCGGCCTGCGCTCCCTCGAAGGGGGCCTCCTTATCCGCCGGGGAGTGGTTCGTCACACCTACGGCCGGACATCAATGCTGCTGCCCTCCACGGGCCGCACTTCGACACCGCCACCCTGCTGGAGGATCGGGTTGCGACGGACGAGCTCCAGCGCGGCGTCGAGATGGGGTACTTCGAGAATGTAAAAGCCGACGACAACCTCTTTGGTTTCGATGAACGGCCCATCAGTGACAACGTCGCTTCGCAGCGATGTGGCCATGGTGGCCGGCTCGAGGGCGAACGCCGCCACCATGGCGCCCGACTTCCTGAGCTCGTCGGCATACCGGTGATGCAGTTCTCGGTCTTCGGGCCTGGGGACATCGTCGGGGTTGGGGACGGGTGCGTACATAAGGACCGCGTATTGAGCCATTGTCGGCTCTCCTTTCGTCGTAGTGAACGTCGTTACACCAGTACGTCGAACGGGGGCGACGAACTCGACAACATTCTTCCGGCCTAAAGAGCAGGGGAACTCCTTCGGGGGCGCGGTAACCGCCAGGTGCACGGTGCCGCCGTTGCCGCCGCGCTCGGGCATTGCCTGAGTTACCTATGGCCGCTACGGTAACGACTGATGGGCGGTGGCCAGGACCAGCCGTCAGAAATGCCCACCGAGCACGATCAAGGAGAGGCACCAAGTGGCGATTGACACCTTCTTTGCTTATGAGGGCATTTACTCGAACGTCGAGGACGCGCTCGAGGACTACGAGCTCGTGAAGGTCCTGCACACCGAGCTGGGCCTGATCGACGCGTACGATGCGGCGGTCATCGAGCACAAAGAGAACGGCAAGGTCAAGATAGTCAAGAAGCACGAGACTCCGACCAGGGTGGGTGGTGTGCTGGGTGGCGGTATCGGACTGGCCACCGGCCTTGTCATCGTTCTCTTCCCGGCGGCGGCCATAGGCGGCGGCCTCCTCCTCGGGACGACCGCTGGCGGGGCCGTGCTGGGCGTGATCGCTGGCCACGCGGCGGCAGGTATGAGCCGGAATGACTTGAAGGAGCTCGGGGAGGCGCTCGACGCCGGTCAGGCCGGCCTGGTAGTCGTAGCCGTGGCCGATACGCAATCAAAGATCGAAGCGGCCATGAAGCGGGCGCAAAAGGTACACGCCAAAGAGATCAAGGCCGACCACAAGGCGATAGAAGAAGAGGCCAAACAGGCCGCGGCTGCGCCCTAGAACGCGAAACGCCCGACCGCCTCAAACGGGCTGCAGGCAAGCGGAAGGCACATGGGCCGCCGTGTGAACTGCCGTACTCGGATTGTTGCGGTGACCCGTAGCGCCTGGGAAAGCGCTCAAATGTTCCCGCCCCTCCGGCATTGTTGCCATGAGCCTTTGACGTCGAGGCGGCCCGGCTTCCCGTCGGCCTGGTCCATTACCACTGACAACGTCCCGCTGACGCCTTGCCGGGTGGTCGAATAACTCCCGGAAACCGACTGCCAGGCCAGGGGGAGCCCGCTTTTAGTGGTGGCGTTGAAGGTAAAAAATGGCGGGTTCCCGTCAGTGTTCTTGAGGGTCCCTTTTCGCCCGTAGCTTGACCCCTGGAGGTCCAGCTCCATTGAGACGATCGACTGCGACGAAACGCCCTTCAGCGTTGTCACCTTGCCAAACCAACTGAACTCGACGTCGGCCGCAGACGTGGAGGCATCGCACGTCGAGGCCAGAGGGACGATGGCCCCTGAGACCGGTCCACTGAGGGTGAAGCTCCCGTAGTCCGTCGCCTTGTCCGGCCGGACGGTGGCGGAAGCAACGCCGGGGCCGGCAGCCGCAGCCAGAGAAATGGCCAGCGTCACCGCGGCACCTCCGCCGAAAAGGCAGGCCACCATGCCGGCGCCACGGCCCGACGGGCCCGGTCGTTCGCTCAGTTTCCCAGGCTGGCGCCGGGAAAATGGGTTGCTCATGCTGCGTCCCCCTTTGTCGGGTGCACCACTGGTCGGGTGATGCTCTTTAAGAGGAGACGTTGGGGGCGGCTTTTGGATACAGGCCACCAAAGGGACGAACTGAGGCGGTGGGTTCCGGCCAGCCGGGCCTGGTTCTCCGTCTGGTGCTGGCCGGGCCGGGTTCTCAGTCTGGTGCTGGCCGGGCCCGAGCACCCTTTCGTTTCGGTGGTAGCCGCCCGACCCCGAGGGCGGAAGTGACCGCTTGGAC
>DATJUH010000261.1:0-3048 GCA_035502515.1 Acidimicrobiales bacterium | reverse complement strand
CCATAGGTGGCAGAGACCGACTCGTCCTGGCCGGCCCCGCAAGAAAGCAACTTGAAGCTGGAGCGAGGAAGGGCGAGGACGGTCTTGGGCTGGTAGACCGGGTAGGTTAGGCCCACCTGGGCACCTTCCCACGGGTTGGGGCTACCGGACGCGGCAGCAGGGACGGCCAGGGCGCCGAGGAACGCCGCCGCCCCGGCTCCAGCCGCCGCGGCCCGCACCAGCGCACCGCGTCGCCCGAGGTGCAGGCGGTCGGGCGCGTGCTGGGCATCAGACACTGCGGCCGGACCCTCCTCGAGCCCCTGGTCGCCCCGTTTGTGGTCGAAATCGAATGTGTGCTTGAAATCGGACATTTCCGTCTACCTTTCTTGTTCTTCTCGGTATTGCTTTAGGCCTTGTCATCCCGGCGTACTAGCGGGGCTGTCGTTTTTGGGGCGAGCGTCATGTCGTTGTTGCCGGCCGGCGGCAATTGGCGCTTTGGCGAGTACCTCGTGCCCCGCCCGAGGACAGGTGGCTCGCGGTCGAGCCGTCAAGCCCACCACTATGCTCGGGACGTCAAGTGCCACTTGTCTAATATCCACGCTCGAGCGCTCTGGCGCCCTAGGGGAAGACCCTAAATTCGTCGGCTTCGCTCGGGCCCCGGTGTCCTCTCTTGCTCAGGTGGCCGGCCGGGCTGCGGGGACGGTCGCTGCGGGGCCGTGGGGCGTCTTTCCCACACGAAAGGCGATCGCACGAGCTGGTAAATAGCTCGCCGTGCCGCCCACCAGTACAGGAGCCAGTAGAGCGGGACCAGCGGGGCGAAGACGGCACTGGCCTGGCCCCAACGGCGAGCGGCGGTCACGGCGAGCACGGCGTAGACGGTGAGCGTGGCCACCTGCAAGACGAGCTCGGGCAGCTGGACAGGCAGCTCGAGATGGAACGGCCCCTGGTAGCCGGTGGCGCTTACAGCCAAGAGGAGCGACTGGGTGAGGAACAACACCGGCGTGCCGGCCAGCAACAGCAGCAGGGTGAGCACCCCGCTGGGGCGGAACGACCGCCGGTGGATGGGAGTTAAAGTCGTCGACGCCGCTGCGGGCTGAGATTGGACTGCGCCTAACTGCTCCCCACAGGGTGTAAGACGACCACTGGAATGACCCGCTCGGTTCTCTGCGCCGCTTCGAGAAGCTGCGGGTACCTGTCCGTCGCTTTGGCAAAGAGACGCTCGCGCTGGGTGCCGGTCGCCTCCTCTGCTACGACGTCGATGCTTTCGTGGCCGACCTCGATCCGGGTTTCGGGGTGAGCTTTCAGGTTGAAGTACCAATCGGGGCTTCGTGGGGCCCCGCCGTTCGCGGCCCAGATGAAGTAGCCGGCGTCGTCGGGGAGGTATGCGACTGGGTTGGCTCGCTCTAGACCAGAGTGCGCGCCGGTATGATGGATAACAAGAAGGGGGATGTCCTCCCAGTCGCCGCCGACATGTCCTTTGTTGGTGCGGAACTCTGCGATGATCTTGGCGTTGTACTCCTGGTGGGCCTGGTCCATGAGGCTCTTCTCCTCGTCTTCCGTCGTCATCGGTAGCTGTTTTCGTACTGTTCATGCCGGCGGAACCACGACTCCACACCTTCGTTTCGCCCAAGAGGCGTCGGCCTCCTCGAGCTCGGCTTGGTCACGGTCGGGTCTCGCCCTTGGGATCAGGGCCCGCCCCCGAGGTCGTCAGATCGCCCGGCTTCAAGGCGGGGCCACTGGGCTGTGGGGCGTCCTCCCGGCCACTCAGAGACTCGTGGCCAATCGGGCTCGCCACCGTCCGTCCGGAACAGGTGCCCCTCTTGGGGCCAACCCTCGGGCGAGTCCTCCCACGCCTCCTGGCGTCCGTAGACCGTGAGGTCCATGAGCGCGTAGCTGTAGTCCAGTACTTCTGCACCGCGGCGCTTCGTCCAGTAGGTCTCGAAGACGCGGTCGCCATCTCGGAGGTAACACACGAGATGGAATAGCCCGACTTCGCGCCCGACGAGCAACGCGTCGAGGGAAGGCAGGCCCGAGTACCACGGCATGTCCCAGCCCATAAAGTCGTGGTAGCGGATGCTCTGTTCGTAAGGGCCCTGACAGAACACGGCGAAGCTGATGTCGCGAGAGTGCAGGTAGGACAGTTCCCCGACGTGGCTCGCCACCCACGTACAGCCCTCACACTGCTCGGCCGCGGACCGCCCCGGGTTCCACATGAAGTAGTAGGCAATGAGCTGTCTGCGTCCTTCAAAAGCATCGAGAAGCGTAAGTCTGCCTTCGGGCCCAAGCAGGGGAAGCCTGGCATCGACCTCGACCATGGGTAGCCGCCGTCGGGCCGCCGCGATCGCGTCGCCTTCCCTGGTGTGCGCCTTCTCGCGACCCCGCAGCCGGTCCAGTTCGGCTTCAAATGTGGCCCGGTCGACGGCCGGGGGCAAGCTCGCCGACTCAGCGCCAGGCTCCGGCGGCCCACCTGCTGTTCCCGACTTCGTTGTCATGACTGTCTCCTCCAGTTCTCTTTGGCCCTTACATGACGATGCACCGAGAGGCGACGGGCCTCACGTCGCGGGCATGCGTTTCTGACCCCAGCGCTCACCGCGGTGAGACCGATCGGAGGATGCTCCATGTCGCTACCTCCCGCGTACCCGATGCCACTGGGAGACCCCGGTGGCGAACGTCACTTTCTTCAAGAGGCGCTGGAATTCCACGCCTGGTCGTATGACCCTCGCCGAGGCCTTTCTGTCAAGCCGCATCAACAAACGAAGCGTTTTGGCGCTCGAGTGCTTTGACCACGCCCTTTCGCCAGCCATCAGCCAAGGTCTGCGACATGGGGTCGGGGAAGATCTCCTCCTCGCCCTTGGCAAGTCCGTCGAAGATCGCCTGGGCTACCGACCCAGGCGACGTTTTCGGGATGTCGAACCCCCGCATCATGTCGGTATCAACTGGCCCGGTCAGCACCGCGTGCACCGATACCCCCTGCCCAGCCAACAGGGCTCGCAGCGATTGGGTCAGGTTGAACGCGGCCGCCTTGGAGATCATGTAGGCCGGTGCCATCGGCACCGGTGCCAGCGCACC
>DATJUH010000260.1:0-7616 GCA_035502515.1 Acidimicrobiales bacterium | reverse complement strand
GCCCTGTGGGAACGGCGGCCGCGGCGACAACCCCAGCCTTTGCTACTTCGGTCAGCCTGGTGACGGCGGCGACGGTCCGTTACACGTGGCGCCCGGGGTGCCCGGTGGGCCCGGCTGCGTTGCGGTTGCTGCACCTCAGTTATTGGGGTTTCGACGGCGAGGCGCACCGGGGCCGCCTCATCGTCAATGCCGCCGTGGTCTCCGACGTTGTCACGGTTTTCCGGCTGCTCTACGACGAGCGGTTCCCGATCCCGGGAAATGGTGCCGGAGGACGTTTATCACGGCAACGACAACGCCGCTGCGGCGGCTGACGACACCTCGGGTTTCAATTGCCGCTACGCCGTCGCCCCCGGGCCGCCCAGATGGTCGGTCCATGCCTACGGCGAAGCCATCGATGTGGACGACGTGCAAAACCCCTACGTGGACGGGACCACCGTCATCCCACCGGCCGGCCGGGCCTACCTCGACCGCAGCGACATCCGCCCGGGGATGGCGGTGCCGGGAGGAGACCTGGTCGACGCCTTCTCTTCGGTCGGCTGGTACTGGGGTGGCCGCTGGGCCAGCACCCCCGACTACCAGCATTTCTCACTCACCGGCGGATGAGGTGGGCGGCCGTGTTTATCCGCCCGGCGGGAAATAAGCGAGGTTCTTGGCTTTGTCCAGGATCTCGTTGAGGGACGCCGACGGTATCAGTTCGTGCGTCTCCAGGTGCCCGAAGGCGCCAGTGCTGCTGACGGCAACACTGACGGCGGCGGCCGAGATGGAGTCCGGCACGTCGCAGATGGCGAACCCGTCCCACTGCCCGAACATCCAGTAGTAGGCGTCGAGGGTCCCGCCCACACCGGAGAGAAGGTTGCTTACCACTCGTTCACGGTCGCTTGGCCGGTCGACCATTCCCTTGATGGTCTCGCCCCTCAACGTAAAGAGAATTGCGTACTTCGGCATCGGTGCTCCTTTGCACAATGGGCCCTCCTGGGCCACATCCTGGCACTCGCTTGACCCTTTGACCAGGGGCGACCGGGGCACCGCCGGATTGAGCCGGGAAGGGGGGAGGCCCGCGGGAACAAGGCCCGCGGACGGTCCCCGACGTGGCCGCCATTACAGAATGGGCGGCGGCGTCCCCGTTCAGACCGCGGCCGGCTGGCGCTCCATCGAATCGATGATCGTCCGGCAGAAAGCAGGCAAGTCGGAGGGAGTCCGGGACGTGAACAGGTTGCGGTCGACCACCACCTCCTCGTCCGACCAAGTTGCTCCCGCCGCCTCCATGTCGTCGCGTATCGAGTAATAAGAGGTGGCGCTACGCCCGGGGAGGATCTTGGCCGAGACCAGCATGGAGCCGGCGTGGCAGATGGCGCCGACGGGTTTGCCCGCGCTGTCCATGTCGTGGACGAAACCAACCAGGTCCTTGTCCATACGCATCCTGTCGGGGGCTTGCCCACCGGGGATGATGACGGCGTCGAAGTCCTGCACCCGCGCCCGGCTGGCCGGGAGGTCCGCCTTCACCGAGCGGTCGTGGCTCGAAAAGGTATCCGTGCGGCTGGGGCCGACCACTTTTACGTCGGCGCCCGCCTCCTTGAACCGGTGATAGGGGTAGACGAACTCGTCGATGTTGTAGCCGTCTTCGACCAGCAGGGCAATGCGTTTTCCTTCGAGTGTCATCTTCGGTCTCCTTATATGTCCCGGGCCTTGCGCGGCTCATGCTAACCAGGCCGCTCTCCTTTTGCCGCCGCCAGATGGGGCCGTTTCAGGACGGGGGAGGGAGGGCGACCTTTTCGTCACTGTGACGAAAGTAGTCTCGAGACCGGACCGGCGCGCTCGGCCTGGCCTCGAGCCCGGCCGGCCCCCAGCCGGCGACGACCTAGGGGAGAGCGGGGTTCGGCGGGATCCTGGTTGCTCTCTCACATCCCTGGCGGGACGAGGTAACCCGCCGGCACAACCCGGGTAGGCGTGCCGATACCGGCGGGCGCAGCCGCCTTGAGAAAATAGCTTTATGCCCAGGTGCAAACCCATTGCCGTCGGTGCCCTCGCCTTCCTCTCGCTCCTTCTTGCTCTACCTACCGCTGAGGCTCACGCAGCAGTAGCCACCCCCGCACTGCCCGCCATAACCGAGCGCTTTTCTCCTGTGCTCCCATGCAACCCGAACACAACCATCGGGCAGGAGGGTTGCGCCGAGCGCCGCGTGCTCGCCGGCGACAAGCAACTAACGAGCGACGCCCAGCTGGTCTTCCAGCGGCTGGACACCGATTCGGCCCGCCGGGACTTCGCTGCCGCCCAGAGGAGTTGGCTCGCCTACAGAAGTGCCGACTGTAAGAGCCAGTCCGATGCGTACCAGGGGGGGTCCGAACAACCCGTCGCCTACGCCGATTGCCTGGCCGCCGACGATGTCTCCCGGCGTCTCGCCCTGAAGGCCTTTTATGGCGTACTCACTCAGGGGCTGGGCCCGAAGGCGCCGGCTTTCCCGTGAGGCGAGAGGTCGTCCGAAAATCGTCCATGGAGTGGTCCCGTCCCGGCCACCGGGTACCTGCCCGCCTTTCGTCACTGTGACGAAATCACCTGGCGTACCGGCTCGGGCGACCCGAACCCTGAGTAACTGAGTCTCCTCCTTCAGCGCTCCGCGGGCGGGCCACCCCCCAGGATGAGCATTGTCCTCGGCTCTGGGCCTCGGGCTTGTGCGCGCCAGGCTAAGGATAAGAGCATCCAGCGCGCACGAGTCGCGGGCAGGGCGAGCCGGAAGTCCGTCAGCGTCCAGGAACCGTCGAAGGCCGCCTGCTCGGGCCCCGTAGATGCGGAAATAAACGGACGAGCCCCGGGCGCCAGGACCGCCGCCGTCGCGCCGCAGTCGGCGGTCCCACCCTCAGTAACGCCGATAATGCCCGTTATGTAAAGTTGAGAAGTTTGCTGATCAGGGTCAGGTGCGCCGTCCCAGCTCCTACCCGCGCTGGCGCCTGATCGCCCGCTGGACGCGGGCGATCAACGTCAGCTACCTACGGACAAGGGGCTCGACCTGGAAACCCCCGATCCCGCCAACCTCCCCGGCCGGCATAGCCGGCCTGGGCCGTCGGTCCAACCCGGCGAACAGACTGGGTACCGGAGCCGTTGTTGCAGTTAGGTTTTGACACCCAAAGACGGTCGTGGCACCCAGAACGCGGGCTCCGGGACTCAAGCCGCTCAAGCCGCCCAAGCCCCCCAGGCCGACCAAGCCGGCCAAGCCGGCCAAGCAGGCCAAGCCATCGCCGACCCCCTACCCCGCGCTGGGGCCCGTTGTCGCTCTGGCGGGGTCGACGGCTCCGAAGGAACGCAGCAGGGCATCCTTTATCCCCGCCCGGCTCCCGAACACCAAAAGAAAGGCGGCCTCCCGGGTAAGGCGCTCCGCTACGTCGCCGGCAATGGCCGACCTCGCCCCCCGGTGCACGGCGAACGCGTGTGCGGCCCGGACGGCTAACTCACCGGCCCTCGCCCGGGCCACTTGCATGTCTTCCTCGGCGGCGCCGTCGAGCTCGGCCCGCCGCCGGCGCAGCTCCTCGTCGAGCGGCGATGGGCCCAGCAGGCTGCAGCACCTCCTGGCCACGCCGAGGGCGAACGACCCGTTCAATCGTAACCGCTCCGAACGTACGTTCGGGGCCTGATAAGGCTGCACCGACACCAGGCGGTCCGCCGCCACCAGTACGTCGTCGAACCCGAGCCGGACCGTGGCGCTGGCGTTTGCCGCTGAAAGGCGTAACCGTTCAACGGTGAGACGGTCCTGCGGCCGGGCGTCGACCAGGAGCGAGACCACGGTCTCGTCCGGGCCCCGGGCTACCACGAACACGATGTCGACCACCCCCCAACCGCTGACCCACGGTGCTTCCCCGTCGAGCACCCACCCATCACCCACGGGCCGGGCTGTCAGCCTCGGCGGCCCCGGCAACAGCCCTGAGAGGGCCACGCCGGCCTTTACCTCTCCCCGCACGGCCGGCCCCAGCCAGGCCTGGCGCAGCGCAGAAGGCGCCGTCGGGTCCACCATGGCGCCGAGAAAACGAAAGTGCTGAGCCCAGACGAACGTAGACGCCAGGCACGACGAAGCCAGCTCCTCTACGACGACGCACGCCTCTTCGTACCCGAGCCCGAGGCCGCCGTGTGAGACAGGGGCGAAGATGCCGTACATGCCGGCGGACGCCAGGGCGTCTACGTGTGACGCCGGCACGATTTCCGCCGCGTCGACGGCCGCCGCGTCCGTGAAGAAGAGTGAACTGAGCTCCTTTACCGTCTCCGCCACGTCGTCACGGAGAGTCACCGCCGGCGCAGAAGGCGAAGAGGAAGAAGACGACGAAAAAATGGCCTAATCCACCCCCCGTGTGCTCACGTCCGCGGCACTGTCAGTGGCGGGACCGTGGTGCTCGGGACGGTGACTGGCCCGCCGAACGAACCACCATTCGATTGAGTCGCCCCGGTCGACGCCGGGTTGCCGGCGCCCCGGACCAAATGGAGCAAAACCTCGAGCGTCCCCGAATTTTGGGTCGTCACGAACCCGCCCACGCTGGGGTTGGAAATATCCCAGTCGGCGAACACGATGGGTACTTCGGCGAGCACATAAGCGCCATTGCCCTCGAGTTCCATGGAAACATTGAAGCTAATCGGCTTCGTAACCCCGTGCATGGTAAGCCGGCCCGTCGCCGGGTAATGCTTTACCGTCCCCGGCTCCAACCCGGCGCCGAGAGAAATCGGCTTTGTGACCACAAACTGCGCCGTCGGGTACGTGCTTACGTCCATGATGCGCCCATCGAACTGCGCGTTGCGCTCGCTCTGGTCGCTCGTCACGCTCGACATATTGACGGTGAAACTCCCTTTGGTGACCGCCTCACCTCCTATGGTCAAAGAACCCCACACTTTCTCGGTCCGTCCGACTGCGGTCGAGTTCTGGCCGATCAACACTTCGCCGACGCGGTAACCGACAATCGATCCCGCCCCGACGTTCCAGGTCCCGTTTACCTGCTCCGCACTGCCCTTTGTGGCCGTCCCCGCCGTCGAGCCACTGGTGGTGCTGGTCTCGTCGCCCGGCAACGTGAGCTTCGCCGGCGCCGGTCCTTCGATGAAGTGGATGTAGACGAAGGGGCCCCCGACCGCCAGGACCACCACGACGACGATGCCCGCGATGATCCAATTCCGCAGCCTGTGCTGGCCCCTGCCTTCAGGCATTTTGCCTCCTTGTTCCGGTACAGCCTCGTTCAACCACGTCGCTCAACCGTCTCGGGTGACGCCGTCTCGTGGCCGCGGCCCGGGTCAGCTGGCTTCTACCCGAGCTAGCCACTTCCGATGGGCGCACGCGCCTCCCTGTTGCCCTCCCCATGCTGCCCGGGCGGTCTCAATACCGCCTGAGCCTAGGCTGGGAAACTCCTGGGACAGCGATCAGCCGCCGCGGGGGCGCGCGCCACCGCCGGCAGGCGTGGCCCGGGTGCGGAGTTCAGGCAATCTCATGGCGGACGGCCAACTCCGGTACCGGCGCCCGGCCCCGGTGGCGCCCTCCGGCGCCGGCACCAGCGGTGGAGGCACCAGCGGTGGAGGCACCGAGGGTGGAGGCACCCAAGGTGGAGGCACGCAAGGTGGAGATCGTACTCGGCCACCGGAAATCTGCCATCCACGCTTCACACTCCGCCGCCGGCAACGGCCGGGCCAGATAGTAGCCCTGAGCCGCGTGACAACCGAGGGTGGCCAACTGGTCGAGGGTCTCTTTGTCCTCCACGCCCTCGGCCGTCACCGTCCGGCCCAGGTTGCGGGCCAGCTCGATGGTAGAACGGACGATGGCCTCGTCTCCTTTGTCGTGGATCATTTCCTTGACAAAAGAACGGTCGATCTTCAGCTCCTTGAACGGCAGGTCTTTCAGCCGGCTGAGCGAGGAGAAACCCGTGCCGTAGTCGTCGATCGATAAGTTGACGCCCAGCTCTCGCAAGTTGTGCATGGCCCGTTGCGAAACGTCCGGGTCGGCCATCATCGACGACTCGGTCAGTTCCAGCGTGAGGGCCCCGGCATTGAGCCCCGAACGCGTCAGCGACCTCTCGACCCGGTCGGCCACCTTGGGACTGGTCAGGCTGCGAGCGGAGAGGTTGACCGCCACGCTCAGCCGCGGCAGCAACTCCCGCCACGACGCCAGCTGGCTCAAGGCCTGGTCGAGCACCCACCAGGTCAGGGGGTCGATCAGCCCCGCGCTCTCGGCTACCGGGATGAACTCGACCGGAGCTATCGGCCCGAACTGGTCGTGGCTCCAGCGCAGCAGCGCCTCGCAGCCGAGCACCTCACCTGTACTGAGCTTCACCACCGGTTGGTACCAGACCTCCAGCGCCTCCTGTTCGATCGCCCGGCGCAACTCCGTGGCCAGCGTCAGCCGGCGCAGGGTCGAGTGGTCTTCGGCCGGGTCGTAGAAGCGCACGCCGCCTCCAGACGCTTTGGCCAAGTACATAGCCACGTCTGCGTGGCGCATGAGCTTGGTGGCATCGCGGTGGCGCCCGTGGCCCGGCGCTATGGCCACACCAATGCTGGCCCTGACGTCGAGCAACAGACCTTCGACCGCCAACGGCCTCGTTACGCCGGCCAGCAGCTGGTCGGCCGTCGTTTCGACGTCGAGGTCGTCCTGCGCCCCCGCCAACAGAACTGCGAACTCGTCCCCCCCGAGCCGGGCCACCAGGTTGTCGCGGCTGGCGAAAGGGGCCAGCCGGTGCGCCACTTCTCGCAGGAACGCATCTCCCGTAACGTGCCCGAGAGTGTCGTTCACCTCCTTGAACCCATCCAGGTCGATGAACATCGTCGCCACCTTGCCCGGTGCCCCGCCGGCCAGGGCTTCCGCCAACCGCTCCGTGAACATCATCCGGTTTGGCAGCCCCGTCAACGTGTCGTGATAGGCCTGGTGCTGACGGACAGCTGCTTCGCGCCGCAGTTGCTCCAGCAGTTCGCTGCTACGCAGGGCCACTCCCGCATTGGCGGCCAGGGTCTCGAAGAAGCGCAGGTCGGCCGGCTTGAAACCCTCGTGCTGGAAAGGCCGGTCCGCCACCAGGAGGTAGCCGGCACCCTGCTCCTCCCGCTGGAGAGGGGCGATCAAGGCCTCGTTGAGGCCCCGTTCTTTCATGGCGCCGGCCACCACTGGCTCCTCCGAGCGGGCCGTCACCAGCAGCGCCCCCCGCTCCCCGGCCAGCACGTCGAGCTGAGAAAGGGGCACGCCTTCAGTGAAACGGGGCTCTCCGTCCCCATCCAGGGTGCACCGCAGAGCGAGGCGGTCGAGCGGTTGTTCCAGGGGGACCACGAGCTCGGCCCGGCCGGCCGAAAGCAATGCCCGTGACTCCTCGAGCACTCTGGCCATAACTTCGCGGCCCTCCGTGAGGCAGCTCACGTGGCGGGTGAAGTCGTACAGCTTCTCGAGGTTGGCGTAGCGCTGGCCGGAAGTAACGGTGGCCCGGTAGGCAAAGTTGGTCGCCACCGCGATGGCCATGAAGAGGGCGATCCCCCAGGTGTTCACCCAGACAAGGGAAATAGCCACCAGTGCCCCCGCCGTGCACACGCCGATGTAGACACCGAGCTGGACCGATACCCGCACTATCGGGACACGCCGAAGGCGCCTGTCCACGACAGCCATAACGAGCAGGAGCAAC
>DATJUH010000259.1:0-9986 GCA_035502515.1 Acidimicrobiales bacterium | reverse complement strand
GAGAACGATTACGGCCTGGGCCTGTTCAACGGCGACACCGGTGTGGTGATCGCCGAGGAGGACGGCAGCCTCAGGGCTGCCTTCAGGCGAGGAGCCGGGGTGGTGACCATGAGCCCGGCGCGGCTCGGCGCAGTGGAGACGGCTTTCGCCATGACGGTGCACAGGGCACAAGGCTCCGAGTTCGACGAAGTGGTCGTCTTGCTGCCCGGGGCTTCCTCCCGCGTCCTGACCCGCGAGCTCCTGTACACGGCCGTCACCCGCGCCCGGCGCAGCGTCGTCCTGGTCGGGACCGAAGAGTCACTGCGCGCCGCCGTCGCCCGTCCCATAGCCCGGGCGTCGGGGCTCACGGCCCGCCTGTGGGGGGAGGGCTAAGCCGCCGTGTCGTCTTCCCTTGTTCCCCAAACATCTGTACGGTGCGTCTGTGACAGATCCCGGGCCGAAAGAGCGGCCGCCTCACCTGCCCAAGTTGAGCACGGGTTGGACGCGCCTTTGCGCCGATACGGGGCTCCAGGGCCGTGATTGGAGCACAGCTGCCCGCCAGCTGGCTGACGACTGGCTGCGTCAGGCTTTCGACTCGGCGGTGGCCGCGGCGATCGCACCACGGGGAATGGGGGCATCGGGTCGCGGGACCAGGGGTGGGAGAAGCGGCGCCTTCGGCGCGCTCCGGGCCAGGCGGGACCGCGCCAATCCGGACGCCGCTGCGGCCGGGCTGGCCCTGATCGCCGTGGGCAGCCTGGGCCGCGACGACCTGTCCCCTGGGAGCGACCTCGACCTGCTGCTGGTGCACGATGGCCGCACTTACGTCGGGGAAGTGGCGGACCGCCTGTGGTACCCGATCTGGGACGACCCGATGCCCCTGGACCACAGCGTGCGTACCCTTGCTCAAGTGAGCCAGGCGGCCGAGGCCGACCTGAGGGTGGCGCAGGGCCTGCTCGACGCCCGCCCGGTGGCCGGGGACATGGAGCTGGGACAACGCACCGTCGCCCTCGGCCGCCGCCTGTGGGAGAAGCGCGTGGGTAGCTGGCTACCGGCGGTGCTCGACGCCCGGGCCAGGTCCCAGGAGGCGCATGGCGAAGTGGCCTTCCTGCTCGAACCCGACCTCAAAGAGAGCCGGGGCGGAGAGCGAGACCTGCAGGTGCTGTCCATCATGGAGACGGTGACCCCCGTCGTCGGCGCCGTCGTGGCGGACGAGCGGCTGAACACAGCGGGCGAGTTCCTGCACGCAGTCCGGGTGGAGCTGCAACGTCACGACCAACGCCGCAGCGAGCGGTTGCTGTTCGAGGACCAGGACCGGGTGGCGGAAGCACTCGGCCTGGCCGACCGGGTCCAGCTGGCCCACGAGGTGGCCCACGCCGGCCGGGTTGTCTCCTGGCTCACCGAGGACGCGTGGCGCAGGGCCCGCTCCTGGTTGGCCGGACCTCGCGGCCGAGCCGGTTCGGCCGACAGGACGCTCGGGCCAGGGCTCGTGCTCCGGGACAACGAAGTTGCGGTCCCGTTGAACTTTGTCCTGGCCGAAGACCCGGCGCTGGCCCTCAGGGCGGCGGGCGCTTCAGCTGAGCTCGGCCTACCCCTGTCCAGGCCCACCATGGCGCGTCTGGCCACAGAGGCTCCGGCCCCGCCAACGCCCTGGCCCGAGGAGGTGATGCGGCCGTTCCTGAGCCTGCTCGCGCTGGGAGAGCCCGCCATCCACCCGATAGAGACGCTGGACCAGCTCGGAGTATGGGAACGCTATATGCCCGAGTGGACCGCGGTCCGCAACCAGCCCCAGTTCAACCCCTACCATCGCTGGACCGTCGACCGGCACCTGCTGGAGACGGCGGCCAAGGCCGCCGACCACGTACGCGACGTGCGCCGTCCGGACCTTTTGTTGCTGGCAGCGCTTTTACACGACATCGGGAAAGGTACGGGGGCCGACCATTCCGAGTACGGCGCCACCATTGTTCCCGCCACTGCCGAGCGGATGGGCCTCTCGGCGGACGACGCGCAGGTACTGGAAAAGTTGGTCCGTTACCACCTGCTGCTCCCCGATATCGCCACGCGGCGAGATCTGGAAGACCCGGTCACGCTGAACCTCGTCGCCGAAGCAGTTGGCGACGAGACGACCCTCGAACTGCTGGCGGCGTTGGCCGCAGCCGACGGCGAAGCCACCGGGAGCGCGGCGTGGAGCCCGTGGAAAGCGGGCCTCGTCAATGAGCTGGCCGATCGGACGGGCGCCGTCCTCAGCGGGCGGCCGGTGCCGTCCGGGCCGTCATTTCCATCGGTAGAGCAGCGCGACTTGATGAAGGCGGGGGAACTTCAGGTCGTACCCGGCGAACGCGAGCTCGTCGTCGTGGCCCCCGACCGGCCCGGCCTGCTGAGCGACGTAGCCGGCGTGCTGGCTTTGCACGAGATCGGTGTGGTGCAGGCGAGAGCGCACAGTGAAGACGGCATGGCGCTCGAGGTTTTCACCCTGGAACTGCCGGAGCACGCCGACCCCAGGTGGGAACGCGTCGAAACTGATATCCGGCGGGCGGCCGAGCAGCAGTTCGACGTGGGCGCGGCGTTGGCCCGGCGTCCCTCGCCGCGTCAAGCCCGGAGGGCACCGGCTCTCCCTGTCCCGGGCGTGATCGTGCTCGTCGACAACGCCGCCGCGACCAGCGCCACCGTGGTCGAGGTGCGCGCCCCTGACGTCTCGGGGCTCCTGCACCTGTTGACGGCGGCGATAGCAACGCAGGGCTTCGACATCATTTCGGCCCGGGTGGCGACACTCGGCAATGCCGCCGTCGACACCTTTTACGTTCAGGCTTATGGCGGAAAAGTGACGCCGGAGGAGCGCACCGAGGAGCTGCGCCAGGGAATAGAAAATGCCGTCGCCGGCGGACGGGCGGTCGCCGGAGGGCCCGGAGCGGCCAGTCGTAACAAAGCCGAAACATAACAGTCGCGACCCCGAAACAACTGCCCTCTACGGTCTGGTGGAGCCTGCGGCCGTGCAGCCGCGAGGCGACGCTTACAACCAAGGAGGGCTATTGCATTTACTAGCGCACTTACAGGCTGCTGCGGTGCCCATCGGCTCGTCGGACCAGGCCTGGCTGAACACCGGGGACAACGCGTGGCAGTTGACGGCGGCCACGTTCGTCGCACTTATGAGCGTCCCGGGACTGGCAGTGCTCTTTGGGGGCTTGGTGCAGAAGAAGTGGGTCGTCAACACCATCTTGATGACTTTCGCCGGTTTTGCCGCCGTGCTGATGGTCTGGGTCCTGTGGGCCTACCAGATGGGCTTTGGCACGCCGGCCTTCCACTCGGCGAACTGGACGGCCAGCAGTTGCGGCATCTGCAACTTCTTCCACAACTTCATCGGTAAGCCGGGCACCTCGATCAGCGCCGCCGGACTTCAAAGCCAGGCCAGTATCCCGCTGGTAGACCCGGGAATGCCGCCGTTCAGGTTGCCACAAGCGAGCGTGGTCTACTTCCAGTTCGTTTTTGCGGCCATTACCCCGCTGCTGTTCCTCGGGGCTGTGCTGTCCCGCATCAAGTTCAAGGTGTGGCTGGTCTTTGTGCCTTTGTGGACGTCGTGCGTCTACGCCGTCAACGCCTTCCTGCTTTGGGGTGGGGGGTACTGGGCCCAGCAGGGAGCGGGAGACTTTTCGGGCGGCTACGTGATCCACCTGGCCGCCGGAGTGAGCGGCTTTGTGGCCGCGGCGATGGTGGGGCCGCGCCTCAAAAGAGACAGAGAGAAAGCCCTGCCGCACAACCTGCCCCTGGTAGCCATTGGCGCCGGGATCGTGTGGCTGGGCTGGAACGGGTTTAACGGAGGTGACCCGTACTTCGCCAGTGCCGACGCCGCTGCGGCTGTCATCAACACCAACATGGCTACCGCGGCGGCCCTGCTCACATGGGTCCTGTGGGACATGTACCTGGGGCCGGCCAAGAAACCCACTTTCCTGGGGGCGGTCAACGGGATGGTTGTGGGGCTGGTGGCGATCACGCCGTGCGCGGGCTACGTGAACGGCGCCGGAGCCATGTTGGTCGGGGCCATCGACTCGACGATCGTGTGGATGGCGTGGACATATTTGTCCCGGGCCAGTTTCATGAAGAAGGTAGACGACGCCATGGGCATCGTGTACACCCACGGGATCGCCGGTTTTGTAGGTGGGATCCTGCTGGGCGTGTTCGCCGACCCGTCGGTCGTCGTGTACCACTACGTAGCCGGGGTGAAAGGTCCGGTGGCCCTTACAGGCGCACTTTATGGCCACCCCAAACAGATCTGGATCCAGTTCCTGGCCGGGGTCACGGTCATCTTGTGGGACGCCACCGTGACGTTCCTCATCCTGTTGGTGATCAAATGGGTAATGCCCTCGCACAAGTTGAAATACGACGACGACATCCTCGAAGTGGGAGACCTGGCCGTCCACGACGAGGAGGGCTACCCCGAGCCCGAAGGAGCGACCCGCGTCCTGCCGGGGTACGGTGAGGCCATGCCTGTTCCCGCGGCGACGGCACCCAGACCGGCGGTGGCAGGTACGGGAGGTGGTGGCGGATGATCCTCGTCACCGCCGTCATCAAGCCGTTTGCGCTCGATGCCGTCAGGGAGGCGCTCTCCTATGTGGGGATTGCCGGGATGACGGTGTCCGAAGTGAAGGGCTTTGGCCGCCAAAGAGGCCACACCGAGGTCTACCGGGGGGCCGAGTACAAAGTGGAGTACGTGCCGAAGGTGAAGATAGAAGTGCTCACCGCGGCGGAGATGGCTGACGATGTCGTCGAGGCCATTTCCAAGGCCGCCCGCACCGGCAAGATCGGTGATGGCAAGATCTGGGTCACGAACGTGGACAGTGTCACCCGTATCCGCACGGGTGAGACCGGGCCCGGGGCGATCTAGGACCTGAGCGTCGATGGCACGTGGCAAATATGAAACAAGAAAGCTGGGAACCAGCTCCCCCTCTGCCGCAGTTGGCAGAGGGGTGGGTTCCCCTGTCGCAATGGGCACCTCGACTGTGCCCGCCGCCCGCTCTTCCCGAAGTGCCGGCCGCACGGTGGATGTGCCGGCGCTCGGGATTGCGGTCATGTCCCCGTGGGGATGGCGGATCCTGGCCGTCTTCACGATGGTGGCGCTCGGCCTCTGTGTGACGTTCTTCCTTGACGGGCATACCGTTTTCGGGGTGTTGTGGGTCGTCGTCGCCGCCGGTTGGGCTGGTTTTTCCTATCGGCTGCGGCGGCTCCACCTGGAGTGGGACGCGGCGAATTAGCGGGAGAACAAGTAACCCTCGTGGGTGGGGCTCCGTGCCCGGTCCACGAGGGCGGCGTTAGGGCGTCCTCCGGCTACTAAGCGCCTGTTTCGCGTACCCGGCGCACCGCCATTAGTGGCGGGCGAGTTTTTCGGGCGCCCTTCTCGGTGCAACACGGCGATTTTGTCGCGTTTCAAGGTAAAAAGGACACCGGATCGCGACGAGATGCCTTCACTGCACCAAGAAGGGCCGGTTGCACCCAGGCGGTCCATTATCCCCAGGAAGTCTCGGCTGCGCCCGGTCGGACCGGCGTGGCTCACCCCGTCGGCGGCGCCGCCCCCGGCGCCGTTGCGGGCCCCGTCCCCGACACCGTCACCGGTGAAGTGGTGGGTACGAGCTCCTCCCAGGTATTGCCTGGCGTAAGCGTGATCCTGGTCCCGTTCGTTTCCGTGAAGACCGCCGCCTGCTTGAGAGACGGCCGCCGCCAGGTCCCGGTCAGCTCGACCCCGTTGCGGAAAACCCACGCCGGCCCGCTGCCGGTCAGCGTCAGCTCGTTTTCGTGGGCGCCAGTGTTGTCTTCCACATAAGGGGTCGGGTACTCGGCAACGTGCATGATGACGACATTGGCGGCCGAAATGACGACGTTGTCACCCTGGACGGCGGGCCCGGTATCGGAGTACGAGCGCGTCCAGCGGCTGGTTTGGGCATCCCAGGTCCAGCTGGTCACGTCGAGGGGAAAGGCGATATGGACGGCGCTCACGGGCTTTCCGCCCGAGGGCAGGGAGCCGTAGGTGAAGTAAGGCGGTGGCACCTTCTTCACCGGGTACCCGAGCGCTTTGGCCGCGGCATAAAGCCTCGACGTCGAGGTCTGCAGGTTGTGAGGCGCCACCCTGGCGTAGTCGACGGAGTAGGCCCCGCCGGCCTTGTTCGCCCCGACGTCGTCCAGCAGCGACGTAGGCGAATCGATCTCGTCTATGACCGGCTGAATGGCACCCGAGTAGGCGAAGAGGATCTGGCCCAGGGGTTCCAGGATGTCGGCGTCGACAAAACGGGCCGAACGAACCGGCTCGATCCGCGGCGAGGACCGGCACTGGTAGACGGCGATGAACCGGGTGATGCCGCCTTCCACCGGCTCCTCGAAGACGATGTCCGCCATGTCGAGGCCGTACTGGGGCCGCGCTTGCGCCAGGTTTTCGACCTTGACCGCCAGGGCCGCCCGTTGCGGGACCTTGCCACCCGGCGCGGGCGTACCGGTGAGCGGGCACACGGCGACGTGGCGGGCCGTGGTGGTCGTGGGGGCGACCGTGGTCGTGGTCGTGGAGGGTCGGCGGGCCGGCTTGGGCTTCGAGCCACAGCCGCTGAGTAGAGCCAGCGCCGCCGTGGCGGCGACGACGGCAGGCACCCGGCGGGCGCCAGGCGGCACTCTCATTTCCGGTAGACGCCCGGCACTCTCACCTCGGCAAGACGCTAGTGGCTGGGCCCGACGGCCGAGCCGCATCCCCGGCCGGCGAACGGGGCGATCAGACCAGCCCGAGCGGGCCGGTTCATGCCGGCCGCCCCGGCATACCGGCTGCCCGGACACACGGCCGGGCGGACGGGGGCGACGCGCCCGTCGGCTGGGTGGACGCGCCCGTCGGCTGGGTGGTCCAGCCGATTGACCGGCCCGGGTTGATGAGGACGTGCCGGTTGATGGGGCGGACCGGGGTCGATGCTGCGACCGGTTGGCTCAGGCCCGCTGGCCCTGCCGGCGCACGGCCTCGGCGGCGGCGGCGATGGCTTCAGGGTCGCCCAGCCAGCGACCGCCGGCATGGAGGGGCGCCAACCCCTTGTCCAGCTCGTACACGATGGGAACGCCGGTCGGGATCTCGAGCTTGGCGATGTCTTCGCCGTCCATCTGGTCGAGGTGCTTGATGAGCGCCCGGAGGCTGTTGCCGTGGGCGGCGACCAGCACCACCTTGCCCGCCAACAGTTGCGGTGCGATGGCGTCGTACCAGTAAGGGACCATGCGGACCACCACGTCGGCCAGGCATTCGGTGGCAGGGACCACGCCGGGGACATAGCGAGGGTCCAGCGAGACGTCGTACGGCCCGCCCGGCTCCATGGGCGGCGGTGGTACGTCGTAACTGCGCCGCCACAGGCGGAACTGCTCGTCGCCGTAACGGTCACGGGTCTCGGCCTTGTCCAGGCCCGTCAGGCCTCCGTAGTGGCGCTCGTTGAGCCGCCAATGGCGGTGGACGGGGATCCAGAGCCGGCCGGTCTGCTCCTGGAGGATGTTGAGGGTCCGAACAGCACGGGTGAGCACGGAGGTGAAGGCGACGTCGGGCAGCAAACCCTCGCCGGCCAGCAGTTGCCCGGCCTGGCCCGCCTCTTCCTCGCCCGCCGGGGAAAGGTCGACGTCCCACCAGCCCGTGAAGCGGTTCTCGAGGTTCCAGGCACTCTGGCCGTGCCGAACCAGTACAAGCGTGGACATGCCGTCCAGCCTACCTCGTGGGTTATAGGGCCTTTAGTCGCTAAGCTGCTGGGGTAACTTTCTTGATAATGATGCACTCAACTTTGCTATACTTGGAGTCAACGAGAGCGGAGCAACTGCTCCTAAGATGTAACACCCAACCACTGGGCCGGTCGTTTGTCCGGCCTGCTCGAAGGAGGCTGTAATGGCAAAGGCTGTCGGTATCGACCTCGGTACGACCAACTCGGTAGTGGCCGTGCTCGAAGGTGGTGAGCCAACGGTCATCGCTAACGCCGAGGGATCGCGGACGACACCCTCAGTCGTTGGTTTTTCCAAGTCGGGCGAGGTCCTCGTCGGCGAAGTGGCCAAGCGTCAGGCCATAACGAACCCTGATCGCACGGTGCGCTCGGTGAAGCGCCACATGGGCGACAATTCGTGGCGGATCGACATAGACGGAAAGGGCTATTCACCACAGGAGATCTCGGCCCGCATCCTGCAGAAGCTGAAGAGGGACGCCGAGGGGTACCTGGGCAGCAGCGTGACCCAGGCGGTTATCACCGTCCCGGCTTACTTCGACGACGCCCAGCGGACGGCCACGAAGGAAGCTGGCCAGATCGCCGGCCTCGAGGTGCTCCGCATCATCAACGAGCCCACGGCGGCGGCGTTGGCCTACGGCCTGGACAAGGAAGAGGAGCAGACGATCCTCGTCTTCGACCTCGGCGGCGGGACTTTTGACGTCTCCGTGCTCGAGATCAGCGAGGGCATTTTCCAGGTGAAGGCCACCAGCGGCAATACCCACCTCGGTGGCGATGACTGGGACCAGCGGGTTATCGACTGGCTGGTCAAGACGTTCAAGGACACCGAGGGCGTCGACCTCTCGAACGACAAGATGGCCCTGCAGAGGCTGAAGGAGGCGGCCGAGAAGGCCAAGATCGAGCTGTCTGCGGTGCAGGAGACCAACATCAACCTGCCGTTCATCACGGCCACGAGCGAGGGCCCCAAGCACCTCGACGTCAAGTTGACGAGGGCCAAGTTCCAGGAGATGACGGCGGATCTGGTTGAAGCCTGCCGCGGCCCCTTCGACCAGGCCATCAAGGACGCCGGCCTCAGCAAGGACAAGCTCGACCACGTCGTGCTGGTCGGCGGCGCCACCAGGATGCCGGCCATTCAGGAGCTGGTGCGGACCATCACGGGCAAAGAGGCCCACAAGGGCGTCAACCCGGACGAGGTGGTGGCCGTTGGTGCTGCTATCCAGGCCGGTGTGCTGAAGGGCGAGGTGAAGGACATCCTCCTGCTCGACGTCACCCCGTTGTCGCTCGGGATCGAGACCAAGGGCGGCGTGATGACGAAGTTGATCGAGCGCAACACCACCATCCCGACCAAGAAGAGCGAGGTCTTCACCACCGCCGAGGACATGCAGCCCTCGGTCCAGGTCCACGTGCTCCAGGGCGAGCGCGAGATGGCCATGTACAACAAGACCCTCGGCAAGTTCGAGCTGGTCGACCTGCCGCCGGCCCCCAGAGGAGTGCCTCAGATCGAGGTCACGTTCGACATCGACGCCAACGGCATCGTGCATGTGTCGGCTCGCGACCGGGCCACCGGTAAGGAGCAGTCCATGACCATCACCGGCCAGTCCGCTCTGAACAAGGACGAGATCGACCGGATGGTCCATGACGCCGAGGCCCACGCCGAGGACGACCGTCGCCGTAAGGAGGAGGCGGAAATCCGCAACAACGCCGACTCGCTCGTGTACCAGACGGAGAAGATGCTGCGTGACCAGGCCAACCAGTTCAGTGGGGCCGAGAAAGAGCGCGTCGAGTCCGACCTGACGGCGCTGAAGGAGACCCTGTCCGGCAGTGACAACGAGGCGATCAAGAACGCCACCGAGCGCCTGGCCGTAGGTGTCCAGGAACTCGGCAAGAAGCTGTACGAGGCGGCGTCCGCCAATGCACCGAGTGGGGCCGCCACCGGTGACGGTGGGTTCGGCAACGCCGCTGACGGCAATGGTGCCGGCGACGACGAGGTTGTGGATGCCGAGATCGTCGATGAGGGCGGTCAGGCCTAATGAGCCAGGAGGCGAAGGGCGTGCGCCCGGGCCCCTCCACCGGGCCGGCCGGGCCCGCCGGGCCGGCTGGGCCGGCTGGCCCGGCTGGGCCAGAGCCTGGAGAGGCGAGCTGGCCCGACCCGTCCGGTTTGGGCGGGCCGGGTACCGAAGAGCTGCCGGTGCCCAGGGCCCCGGCCGCCAGCGGGACGGACCGGCCGGGCTGGCCCGGTGCCTCGGAGCCGGCAGGATCGGGCCCCTCCGGGCCGAGGGCCTGGTCCGACCCGGCCGAGCC
>DATJUH010000258.1:0-40845 GCA_035502515.1 Acidimicrobiales bacterium | reverse complement strand
TGGTCGGAGAGCCGGCAGAGGTGGCCGCCGGCATACGTGCCTACCTGGATATCGGCATCAACCACTTTGTGTTCGCGGTGGGCCACCCCTTTGACATGGCGCCGTTACAGCTGTTGCACGAGAAAGTATTTGCCGAACTGGGCTGATCGTCCTCCTGCCGGTGCCGGTGCCGGTGCCGGGCCCTGCCCGTCCCCGGACTGGGTACCAGGACCGTCGTTACGGCTGCCGGGCCCCGCCCGTCGCCGGACTGGGTACCAGGACCGTCGTTACCGTTAGGTTCTGACACCCAAAGACGGTGGTGGCACCCAGAACTGGCGTAGCCGACTCTCCATCTCCACGGTGGCCCTTTCGGCCCGCCCCCCGGTGTCCTCATTGGGGCTGAGCTTTAGCCGGAGCCGGCCGGCCAGGCCTTCACCGGGCCGGCCACAGAAAGCGCCACCGGGCTGCCGCTGCCGAGAGGGGACCGGCCGGTGAGCCTGGCATAAAGGAGGGGGCGCCGCCCCTTTACCTCGGCCGCCATTTCCACCGTGACCAGCATGTCGTGGCCAAAATAACGACATTCGACCACCAGGCCGTCTATACCTCCACCGCCATTACTGGCATTACTGGTCCGCAGCTCGAGTTGCTCGGGCCGTACCAGGACCATTACTTTTTGCGCCTCCGCCAGCGGCCGTCCGTCGTCCGCGATGGCCAGCGTCCCGAGCGGGGTCACGGCCGTCCCCGCCCGCACGGTGCCCTCGAGCAAGTTGGCATCCCCGACGAAGCTGGCCAACGCCGGGTCGAGCGGGTCGGTGTAGAGCTGTTCGGGGCTGGCGCACTGCACCACCCGCCCACCGCGCAGGACCGCCACCCGGTCGGCCAGCGACAGCGCCTCGTCCTGGTCATGGGTCACGAGTACCGACGTCGTCCCCGTCTCGGACAACACGCGAGCCACGTCGGCCCGTACGCCGGCCCGCAAAGCGGCGTCCAGCGACGAGAACGGCTCGTCCAGCAGGACCAGGCTCGGCTGGCCGGCGAGCGCCCTGGCCAGGGCCACCCGCTGCTGCATCCCGCCCGAGAGCTGATGGGGAAAGCGCCGGCCCTCTCCTGACAGCCCCACCAGCCCGAGCAGTTCTTCCACCCGCCCACTCCTGCGTTCACGCCGGGAGAGCCCGAACCCGACGTTGCCGCTGGCACTCAGGTGGGGGAAAAGGGCACCGTCCTGCGGCACGTAGCCCACCCGGCGCGCCTCGGGCGGGAGGTGGGTGCGGCCATCTTCGACCACGTTCTCCCCGAGCGTCACACTGCCGGCCTCGGGCCGTTCGAACCCGGCCAGGATGCGCAGGAGGGTCGTCTTGCCGCTGCCCGACGGCCCGAGCACGGCCGTAAGCGAGCCCTCCGGCACCTCCAGGTCGAGACCGTCGAGGACCACACGGGCCCCGAAGGACTTGCGCAGGCCGGAGACGACAACGCGAGTCATATAAACCCAGTGTCCCCTATGCGGCCAGCAAAGATCTGGCCGGCAGACGGTCGAACCACCGGCCCAGCAGGTAGGTGGGCACAACCGCCACGGCCAGCATGGTGGCCGCGAACGGTGCGGCGGCGCCGTACGAGAAATCGTTGGTGTAAGCCCAGAACTGCGTGGCCAGCGTCTGCACCCCTGTCGGCACGAGGATCAAGGTAGCGGTTAGCTCCGTTACTGCCGTCAGGAACACCAGGAAAAAAGAGGCCAACAACCCCGGCAAGACGAGTGGCAGCGTTACCCGCAGCATGACCGCCGGTGGCCTCTGGCCGAGAGAACGGCCCACTTCCTCGAGCGACGCCGGCACCCGGGCCACCGACGCCCGCACGGCGATGAGGGCGAGCGGGAAGAACATCACGACGTAGGCGGCGATGAGCAGGAAGGCGCTCTGGTAGATCCCGACGACGTACCGGACGGCGAAAAAGACAAGTGCCAGCGCGATGACCAGGCCCGGGAGGGCCTGGACGAGGAGACAGGTGCGTTCGAACACGGTGGCCAGGCGGCCCCGGTGGCGGACGGCCAGGATGGCGACGGGGAGAGCGGCCACGGTGGCCACGGCGGCGGCGCAGCCGCTGTAAAGGGCCGTATGCCAGGCCGCGCTGCCCAGCGAAGAGGCGGCCGGCAGCGTTGTGCGCTGGCTCGACTCCATCCAGTGCGAGATGGCCCAAAGTGGGACCCCCAGCGCCAACGCCACCAGCACCACCATGGAAACCACCACCGGCGCCGTGGCCGGGCCCAGCCGGGACCTCGTGACCACCCGGGCCCGCGGTTGGGGCCGTCCTCTTTGCCCGTGGGCCAGCATGGCTTCACCTGCCAGCACCATCAGCCCGAGAAGCACGAGGACCAGGCTGAGGGCGGATGCCGCCGGCGTGTTGAAGCCCACCTCGAACTCGGCGAAGATCTCCGTGGTAAAGGTCTGGTAGCGGAGGATCTCGAAAGCGCCGTACTCGGCCAGCAGGTAGAGCCAGACGAGCAGGCAGCCCCCGAGCAGCGCCAGGCGGGCGTTGCGCAGGCTTACGGACCAAAATGTGCGCAGACGGCCGCGGCCGAGGCTCCTCGACACCTCCTCCTGAGCCGGGTCCGCGCTCCTGAAACTGGCGGCCACGGGCAGGTAAACCAGCGGGTAGAGCCCGAGCGTCAGCACCAACGCCGCCCCCCACAGGCCGTGGAGCGAAGGCGCCAACGACGTCCAGCCCCAGGCGATCACGAAGTCCGGGACGGCGACGGGTAGCACGATGAGAGCAGACAGGAGGCGCCGGGCGGGGAGGTCGGTCCGCTCGGTGGCGAATGCGGCGGCCGTGCCGATGCCGGCGCTGGCCGTGGTTACGACGGCACAAAGCGAGACGGTATTCCACAGCAATACCGCAGTCAGATGGCGGAAAAGGAGGTTCGACAGCTCGGTCCAACCGACCTGGGCGGCCTGGACCAACATGAACACGAGAGGCAGGAGCATGGCCGCCGCCACCACCGCACTCGCAACGATGAGGGCGGCGGGCGCCGGCCGGCGTTCCCGGACCTCGCCTCGACCGCTGTCGGCGCTCGTGGCCCCCATGCCGTTCGTGCCGGCCGAGCCGCTCGGGCCACGCGGGCCGCTCGGGCCAGGCGGTGGTGCGGTGGTGGCCGTCAACTTACCCGGCCTCCTTCCCGCCGGCGTCGAAGACGACTGCTCCTCCTATTGGTCCGCGTTTGCGGGAGCGTCGACGATCCCCCTGGCCCGTGAGCGCCCGTTCTTGGTGCAGAAAGAGTTTCTCGTTGCGTTCCAGTGGAGAAAAGGCCGCCGATCGCGACAAGATTGACGTTTTGCACCCAAAAGGAGGGAGGCCAAAAGGAGGCGAGCCGGAACGCCGGCCGCAAAAATGGCCCGAAATGAGCCGTTTGCGCCGGCCGTGTCCACTTCGCCGATGCGCGCCGGTCTCCAGCCGTGCCGGCGCCGCGGCGCCGTGCCCGCTCACAACAGTTGCGCCTCGTGCAGCAGCGCCACCGCCGTTGCCCCGTCGCCGAGCTGGGCGATCGTGAGCGGGGTGGGCTGTAGCTGGCTGAAAGGCCGGAGCGGCTGAGCCGTAACCACCCCCGACCCGAGGGGGTACTCATAGGACTGGGAATGGGCGATGATCTCCTGTCCGGCTTTGGACACGAGGAACGCCAGGAACTTTTCCGCCCCCGGTTTATGGTGGCTCGAACGCAGCACGCCTGCTCCCGATACGTCGATTACGTAGCCGGGGTCGCGAGGGGCGAAATAGGCGATCCGGGAGTGCATGCTGGAATTGCCGATTTCATAACGCAGCCTGTACCAGTAGTAGTGATTGATAATGCCGATGGCCACCTGGCCGTTGTTCACGGCGGCCGTGAGCGTCTCATTGTCGGGGTAAGTATGGCTGGCGGCGTTCTTTTTCAGGGCCTCGAGCCAGCGCAACGCTTCTGCCTGGCCGTAGGAATGGACCACCGACGTGATGATGGGCTGGAAATCGGTCTCGCTCGGCGCCAGCCCGAGCTTGCCTGACCACTTCGGCTCGGCCAGGTCGAGCACCGACGTGGGCAGCTGACCGGCAGCCAGGAGCTTGGTGTTGTAGACGATTACGCTCACTCGGGCCGAGACGCCCACCCAGTCGCCGGTGGGGGAGTTGTAGCGGGAGGGGACCTTGGCCAACGTGCTCCCGGGGACCGGCGCCAACAAGTTCTTCGTCTCTAGGAACTGGAGCGCCTGCGAGTTCTCGGTATAGATGACATCGGCCGGGGAGCTCTTGCCCTCTTCCACGATCTGGTTGGCCAGCACGTCTTCATCGCCATTGCGGATATCGACCTTGATGCCGGTCGCCTTTTCGAAGGCGGCCACCAGGGAGTCCGTGGTCTCGGGGTGCTGGCCATTGTAAAGGGTGATGGGCCCGGCACTGGGCGCACCGGCCGTTTTACCCCCGCACCCGGGCAGCATAACGCAGGTGACGGCGACGACGGCCAGGAGTGGCCAGCGCCACAGAGAGTGGGATCGAACGCCTCTAGTTGTCAGCACAGCCTGCAATCTATCTTGTCAGGTCAGCCTAAGAAAAATTGATAGGCCAGCCTCATTGTACCTGCTTGCGGCACCTGAGGCTCGCCCCACGAGGTCCCTGGCGCCAGGAGTCACTGGATGGCCCCGAGCGAGATCCCTTCGACGATCTGGCGCTGGGCCAGGATGGCTACGAGCAAGATGGGGACGATGGCGACCAGGGCCGCCGACATGATGAGGTCGTAGTTGGTGCTGAACTGGGTCTGGAACACGGAGAGGCCCTGTGACACCAGGTCCATGCTGGTGGTGTTGACGACCAGGAGCGGGAAGAGGAAATTGTTCCAGTTCATGAGGAAGGCGATAATCCCCAGCGCGGCGATCACCGGACGGGCCAAGGGAGAGTAGACCTTGTAGAAAATGCGCCATTCCGAGGCGCCGTCTATCCTCGCCGCTTCGCCCAACTCAGGTGGCACGCCGTAGAAGAACTGGCGGAACAAGAACGTCCCGAGGGCAAATGCGATGTTGGGGATGATGAGCCCCTGGTAGGTGTTGAGCCAGTGGAACGTCGCCAATATCTGGACGACCGGGACTATCACCGTTGTGAAGGGGACCATCAGCCCGCACAGGACGACATAGAAAAGGACCCGTTTCCCCCGGAAATCGAACATGGCAAAGGCGTAACCCGCCATCATCGCCGTGATGATCTGGCCGACAGTCGCGCACACGGCAAAGATCACGCTGTTGAGGTACCAGCGGCCGAACGGGGCTGCGTTCCAGGCCTTTACGATGTTGCCCCATTCGAACTGGCTCGGCCAGAGTGACGCTCGCAGGTCGAGGATCTGCCCGTTGGGCTTGACCGCCGTGCCCAGCATCCAGATGAGCGGGAAGACGACGACTCCTACAGCAATAACGACCAGCGCGTAGAAGAAGGCCCGGGTAACGATGCGCCGGCTACGCGTCACTGCGGGCCCCTCGCCATGCCAGCCGCCACCGTCGTACTCGGTTGGAGTCCCGCCGCCCGATGAGCCCCACCTGAGTGATGGTAATAACGAGGGAGATAAGGAACAGGAGCGCCGCCAGCGCGTCGGCCTGGCCGGTGTTGAACTGGACGAAGTTCTTGAAGTAAATCTCGTACAGCAAGGGCGTGGTGGCGCCGTTCGGTCCCCCGGCGGTCAGGACGTAGATCTGGGTGAAGGTCTGCAGGCCGGTCAAGGTGGTTATGACCCAGATCACGATCGTGGCGCGGCGCAATAAAGGCCATTTGATGTAACGGAATCGGCGCCACGGGCCGGCCCCGTCGACGCTGGCCGCTTCCAGGAGGTCGACGGGGAGGGTCTTCAGGGCGGCAAGGTAAAGGATCACGTTTTCGCCGAAGAACTGCCAGATGCCGAAAGTCAGGACCATGATGAGCGCCAGAGAAGGGGACGAGGTGAAATCCGCCTGGTGGAGCCCAAGAGCCTCGAGGATCCGGTTTATAAAGCCGAACTGTGGTGCGAACAGGTTGGCCCATATAAGCGCCGTGGCCACGACGGGCAGGACAAGGGGGATGATAAACGGGGCGCGCAGCCGGTCTATCCCGGGCAATTTCATATTCAGCAGGAGCGCCACCGCCAGTCCGAAACCCATGGCCAGCACGACGAATGCGATCGTGTAGATGGCCGTCACTTCCAGGGCCTGTGTCCCGCCCGAGGCCAGCGCATTGCTGTAGTTCTGGAGGCCGACAAAATTGATCTTGGTCTGGAAGATGTTGGTCCCGCCGCCATAAAAGCTCCGGTGGATGGCTATGCCCAAAGGCACGAGCGAGAAAAGGGCCGTGAGCACGACCACCGGAGCTATGAACAGGTAAGGGAGCACACGCGGCCGACGCACGGCATGGCTGCCGCGTGGTCCCCTCGCCGCCGGTCTAACCCACCGTCCCCTCCCAGGTAGCCGAGAGGCGGGCGCGGGTGCCGCGCCCGCCTCTCTACGGCGTGCAGGTGAGACTTCGAGCACTAGCCGTTCTGGGCCAGGGCCTGGTCTACCTGGTGAGCTGCGGTGGATAGCGCTTGGGCCGGCGTTACCTTGCCGGCGATGGCGTCATTGATTTCCGTATAGAGGTACGAGGAGGCCGTGTACCACTGAGGGTTCAGCGGGCGGAGCTGGCCGTACTTCAGGTTGTTGGCGAACACCTTGAACCAGGGGTTGGCCTCGGAAGACTTCAACACCGGCTCGCCGAGCTGGGCCGGGCTGGACGGCAGACCGCCCGACTGGGAAGCCAGGTAGGCGCCCTCGGCGGGAGAGGCCAGGAACTTGATGAAGGCCAAGCCGGCGGCGTCCTCGGCCGGTGTCGTCTTCAGGAGAGCCGCGACGCCGATGCCGATGTTGGTCGACCCTCCCTTGGAGCCGGAGGGGTAGGGGGCGACGCCGTAGTTCAGGCTCTTCGACACCTCGCCCTCGAGCCACGGACCGTCAGTGATCATGGCCACGGCGTTGGAGGCGAAGGCGGTCGGGCCGTCGAAGTTCCCGTCAGCGGCGTAACTCGCGGCCGGGGCTACTTTCTGCGACCGCACCATGTTGACCCACGTGGAGAGGGCCGAAATGCCGGCGCTGCTGTCGAAGGTGGCCTTCGTCTGGTTGGAATTGAGCAGGCTGCCGCCGTCGCCCCAGAGGACCGGCTCCCAGTCGTAGGAGATCCATTCCGCGTCACCGGTGGGCACATAGAAGCCGTAGCGATGGGCCGAGGGGTCGGTCAGCTTGGCTGCGTCAGCCTCGAGCTGCTTCCAGGTGGTGGGGGGAGACTTGATCCCGGCCTGGGCGAAGTCGGTTTTATTGTAGAAGAGGGCGATGTCGCCCACCCCTCCCAGGGCCATGCCGAGCTGCTGGCCGCGGTAGAACAACGAGCTCCGGATGCCCGGGTACAGCTGGTTGGTGAGGCCGGCCAACTTCCCGGTCAGCGGGATGAGCTTGCCGCTCTCTTGGACAATGGGCAGGTCGTAGGGCTGCTGGTCCGTGTAGACGGTGGGATAGGTGTTGCTCTTCAGAGCGGCGATGACCTTCGGGAAGTAGGTGTCGGACGTCGATATGTACTGGCCGTTGGCCTCGTATTGGGGGTACGCCTTGTGGAAGGCGCTGTCGAGCGTGGCGATCTCGGCCGGCTTGTAACCGCTCGTCCAGTACGTGAACGAAGTGGTCATAGCAGCCGCGGCGGCCGTGCCGGCCGACGCGCCGATCCCGATCGCCGGCCCGGCAACGAGCAGAGCCACTGCCGCGGCTCCGAACGTGACTCGTCGTCTGTGGATCACTGATATTCCTCCTATATCGATCGGATTACTTATATTTACCTTAACATGCCGTGACATATGATGTCCCGCCGCGCCGGCCGTGGGTGTGCACCACCGCAATGATCACGTGCGGGACGGCCACTAGGCGGCGCCGGGCGGCGTGGTGGCCAGGGGAGGGGACGACATTGTGGGGCAGGCCCGGGTGCAAGCCTGGCGGGCCGGGCAGCCGCTGAGGATCGGAGGGAGGAAGGCAAAGCTCGACCGCACTTCGTCGTCCTCCAGGTTGTCCCAAAAGGCCCCGAGGTCGCGCCAGCAGGGCGCGGCGAGCGACCCGCCCTCATGCTTGACCGACTCGGCGGCGCAGAGATTGGCAAAGCGCATGGACTGGTCCAGGGGCCAGCCGGCCAGAGAGGCGTAAATGAAGCCGGCGTCGAAGACATCCCCGGCGCCCGTCGTGTCCCGTGCTTCCACCTCCAACGCCGGTACGCGTAGGCCGGCGCCGGTCGAGGGCTCGACGGCGTAGCAACCCGAACTGGAGTCTTTGACGACGACCAGCCGCCGGCTGGTGGCCAGGGCGGCGGCAGCCTGTTCGGCATCGCCGGCGCCCGTACAGGCCCGGGCCTCCGCCGCGTTGGGCATGAACACGTCGATGGCCGCCAGCTTGTCGGCCAGCCCGGAGGACCCGAACTGGTCGATGTCCCATCCGACATCGGCAAACACGAGCGGCGTGAACCGGTGCAACCCCGACAACCAATGGGCGCCGGCGTTGGCCAGCGACACCACAAAAGCGTCCGCCCGGTACCCGTCCGGCATGAGCGCGGCCACCTCTACCGGGGGCTCTGCTTCGTAGGTTACGAGGCTGCGCTCGCGCCCGTACGCCACCGATGTCGTGACCGGCGTGGTCCAATCGGCAGATTGCAGCGATAAGGAGAGGTCGATCCCCTCATAGAGCAGTGCCGACCAAAGGTATTGGCCGAAAGCATCATCGGCGAACACGGCCGAAAGCCCGACGTCCAGCCCGAGACGGGCCAGGGCGACGGCGATATTGGCTACGCCCCCGGGCGAGATGCCCAGGTGAGCGGCCCGCACCTCGGTGCCGGGGCGGGGCGGGACGGGGAGACCCGAATAGACCACGTCGAAAAAGACGGTCCCGAAGACATGTACGCGCCGCTTGGCCATTGGGCCGGGACATTGGCTTAAACCGAGCTCACACAGGTCAGGTTCGGGGCAGGCCCGTTCCGAGGGCGCCGCCCCGGCAAGCGTGGCTTCGGCGGTCGGCCCGGCAACGGTCATGCCCCGATGCTATATGAATGGTTCCCGTTATCTGGCCCGGGGGAGGGCCGTGGTGAGGGGGGCCGTGGTGATGGGCGTGGAGATAGGAGAACCGGCCGAGTTGCACAGTTCGTCGAGTTGCAACAGGTACTTCTGGGCCGTCGTGGTGTCGCGACGGCTCAGTGCGCGCTCGAAGGCCGTGGTGTCCGAAAGGGCGCGGCCACCGACAGCGTCGGCGTCTTTGTCAACCAATTTGTGCAATGTCCCTAAACCGCCCCGGTGGTCGTAGGCCAACTGCATGGCTTCGCCGACGGAATTGCAGAAGCCGTCCATGCCCTTGGCCGTGCTGCTCTTATCGAGATCCTGCACAAAAGCGTAGATGCCGACGCCGAGGGCGACGACCAGGACCACGAGTATGAGCCCGCCGGCCAGGCGAGGCCGAGGTTTGTCAGGCCCTGGCATGTCAGGCCCTGGTATGTCAGGCCCTGGCATGTCAGGTCTGGCCATGTCAGGTCTGGCCACGCTTGACCGCCTCGCACCGGGCCCAACGCTCGGACCGGGTTGTGGCTCGCCCTGATCAGTAGGTGCTGGGACGATCGGACCCCCACTCTCCGGGTTGTCCGGCACCGTCTCAGGATATGCCCGGTTCAGGCCGGTTCGGGAAAGGCGGCTGAGCTTCGATCATGATGGGCCGGCCCGGGATGGGACGGCTCCGGTGGAACAGGGCGGTCCAGGATTGGTCGGCTCTCGTACGCGGGCGTCGACTACAGATGTTTGCGCGGCAGGTGCGCTTATCGTTCCTTTCTCGCGCAAAGTTCGCCGGCACTCCTGGGCCCCGAAATAAATGAGGCTCGAGAACGCGGCCGGCCGGACAATCGAGGACCTTGCGATTTCGGAGACCACCCGTTATGTCCTCATGGGCCGCTGAGCGAGCAGCCGCCGTCTACGAGGAGCGGCGAGCCGGTCATGTAAGAAGCCATCGGGCTGCACAGGAACGCGAACGCGTCGGCCACACTGCCCGGGGGCTGAAGATCGCCGAGAGCAACGGCACCCTCGGCCCGGCGCCGGTACTCTAAGTCCTCGTCCCATTGCCGGCGGGCCATTCCCACACCGACGATCCCCGGCAACACGGCATTCGCCCTGATCCGGAACGGCGCCAGTTCTTTGGCGAAACTCCGCATCAAGGAGTACATCGCAGCCTTGCTGGCACAATAGGGGGCCAGTTCCGGCCACGGGTAATCCTGCACCCAGGAGCTCGTGAAAATAAGGTGACCGGAGACGCCCGCATCTCGCCACCGCCTGGCCGCCGCCCGGGCCAAAGTAAACGCGCCCCTGACGTTCACACGGAACAGGTCGTCGAAGGCGTCGAGTGGATAGTCGAGGACCGGGTAACTGGCCACGATGCCGGCGTGGCAGCATACGGTCGTCGGGTGGCGACCGAAGCGACTGTTGACTTCATCGAGGAGTTCCTCGACTTCGGGGCTGGCACTGACGTCGGCCCGATAGCGAAAAACTCCCTCGGCCGTTCCTCCAGTTTGGTCTTTTTCGATCTCGACAACGTCGACGGAAACCACCGTGGCCCCGCAATTGGCCAGCCTGGAGCAGATATGCTCGCCCAGCCCACCGGCGCCACCGCTGACGAGCACCAGTTCGCCCGAGAGGTCGATGTCGCTCATTCCTGCTCCACTGCTTTTGTCCCTCCGGTGGTTGCGTAGGCGGCCAGGGGCACGTCCAGCATCTTGGCCACGTCTCGGCCGACGCCGACCAGCCCATCGAGGTCGATATCCGTGGCCACCCCCATCTCTGTGAACATATTTACGAGATCTTCGAGTGCGACATTGCCGTGGTTGCCGCTGCCCTCGGGGAAACGGGTACCGCCCCCTAACCCGCACAGAGCGCCCTCGAACGTCCTCACGCCGGCGTCCATCGCAGCCAGGGCGTTGGCCAGGGCCATCCCGTTGGTGTTGTGCAGGTGGATGCCAAGCTTCATCGAGGGGTACTCATCGATGAGCCGGCGGCTCAACTCGTATACCCGGGCCGGGCCATCGAGGCCGGCGCTGGTCGCAATGTAATACTCGTCGATCCCGGCCTGTTTCAACGACGAGACGATCCGCAGTACCCGCGCCGGAGAAATATCGCCTTCGTATGGGCAGAACATGCTCATACCGATGGCCACGACGACATGAGCCCCGTGCTCCCGTGCCACTTGGGCGATCTCCTGGATGACGTCGAGGTTGCGGTCTACCGACATATTCTGGTTTCTTTGGTTGTAGGCCTCGCTGGCGGTGATAAGGGCAAGGACCTCGCCGATCCCGGCTGCCACGGCACGGTCGATACCCCGCCGGTTGGCCACCAGCGCCCGGAAAGTGCAGCCGGCTTCGTCCGGCAGCCCGCTCACCACCGCCTCCGCATCCGCCAGCTGCGGCACGACGTCGGGCCGGACGAACGAAGTGACCTCGATGCGTTTTAGCCCGACCCCCAAAAGCCGGCGGACGATATCGAGCTTCAACTCCGTCGGGTACACCTTCTCCAGGCTCTGGAGACCGTCGCGCAGTGTAACGTCCACGATCTCCACATCATCGGGGAACCGCATGTTCATTCCTTCCTGACGAAGGAAGGGTACCTTACTGACGCTGCGGGTCGGACTTTCGGGCGAGCTCCGGCCTTGCCGTACAGCCCATGTACAGGCAGGGCCAACTGGGCGTGCTCAGGCTCTCGAGGTGGTCCGGCCTTCTACTTCGGTGCGGCTGGTGGGCGTGCTTGACACCTCGAGCAGCGGCCTTCTACCGTGGGTCGCTGGCGCCGGTCTCGAGTGACGAACAAGGAGCCCGAGTGAGCGTACGGTCCGTTTTCCATACCGGTTTTGTGGTCGCCGACCTGGATGCCAGTCTGCGCTTCTACTGCGATGGGCTCGGTTTGGTGCTGCGGCACCGGCAGGTCCAGCACAACGCATATACCGCCACCCTGCTCGGCTACCCTGATGCAGCCATAGAGATCGCGCAGCTCAAGTTCGCCGAGGGAGTGCCTCCACCCTCGGGGCACGTTCTCGAGCTGATTTCCTACGAGCACCCGGCGAGTGCCGCCGCCGACCCCGAGCGCAGCACGCTCGGTTCAGGGCACCTTGCTTTCGTGGTAGACGACATATTCGAGACGGCCGAGGTCCTCGAACGGCTCGGGGCTTGCTTCATAAACTCGCCCGTGCGCATAACCGAAGGGATCAACACCGGAGGCTGGGCCGCCTACCTGCACGACCCCGACGGCGTAACTCTCGAACTTCTCCAGCCGAAACGCAGTGCCGACGAGGAGGAGAGGTAGCATGCCGAAAACTGGGACCGGCGAGCTCGCCGGCCGGACGGCCGTCGTCACCGGCGGCGGTCAGGGCATTGGGGCCACGATTGCCAGGTCTCTGGCCGGCGCCGGCGCCCGCGTGGTCGTCAATGGCCGCCACGAAGGGGCGTTGAACGAGGTTTGCCAGGACATCGCCGGAGCCGGGGGGACCGCGTTGGCGTGCGCCGGCAGCGTAACTGATCCGCTACACCTCGACAAACTCATGAAGTTGGCGGCCGGCCAGGAAGGCGTGATCGACATTCTGGTCAATAATGCGGGGATCGCCGGCCCGACCGCACCGCTGGCCGATGTAAAACTGGCTCAGTGGGAGGAAACTCTGGCCGTCAACCTCACCGGAGTTTTCCTGGCCTGCCAGGCGGCGCTTCCTTACCTCAGGGCGAGCGACCATGGGCGTATCGTCTGTATCGGGTCGGCTGCGGGCAAGCGGCCGCTGCCAAACCGAACTCCCTATGCGGCGTCGAAGCTGGGACTGGTCGGGTTGGCCAGGACTCTCGCCGCCGAGCTCGGGCCCAGTGGCATAACAGTCAATGTGGTGTCGCCATGGCTGGTCGACAATGCTCGCCTCACGCGTGTGCTCACCGCTATGGCGGCCGAGCGACGGCTCCCCCTGGAACAGTTACGAAGCGAGATGGAAGCGGGGACGGCGCTGCACCGGGCGGTAAGGGAAGACGAAGTGGCGGCCGCCGTGCAGTTCCTTTGCTCGGACGGGGCAGAAAGCTTGACGGGCCAGGATCTGAACGTGAGCGCGGGCGCAGTGATGTACTGATGACAAACGAGCGTCTGAGCATTGGCCTCGTTGGTTGTGGGGGAATGGGGCGGCGCCATCTGCGCGCCTATGCCGCTCTGAGGTCCGTCGGCCTGGACCATTTCGATGTGGCGGGCGTTTGCGATTTACGCCGTGATGCGGCTGGACAAGCGGCCGACTTGGCCGAGGAGCTGCTCGGGTCGCGGCCAACCGTTTATATCAGCCCCGACGAACTTCTCGCCGCTCCGGCAATACAGGCCCTCGACGTCGTTACCGACCCCGCCGCCCACCACCGGGTGGTGGCTCCGGCTCTGGGCGCCGGGCTCCACGTAATTTGCGAGAAACCTCTCGGTGTGACGGTGAGGGCGTGCCGCGAAATGGTGGCTGCGGCGCAAACATCGACGGCTCTGCTGGCCACAGCCGAGAACTACCGTCGCGATCCGCCCAACCGCGTGGCCCGGCGTGTGATCGACGCTGGGCTCCTGGGACAGATCTACGGCATGGTCGAACACAATATTGGTGGCAGCGACGCGGTCATCATTACGCCCTGGCGACACCAAGCCGAAGCGGGACCGATCGCGCTCGACATGGGGGTGCATTATGCCGACATCTTCCGTTATTACCTCGGCGAACTCGACAGCGTCTATGGGACCGCGTTCGTCGCCGAACCTCTCCGCCGGCTCGACGACGCCAATAGTTTCCCCCCGGCGGAACAGGCCGCGCCCGGGTATATCAGAGCTACAGGTCCCGATTCGATTATCGCTACTTTCCGCGCTAAGTCGGGTGTCCTCATCCAGCTTGCTTACGTGCCTTCCGGGCCCGGCCGCCAGTTCGTACAGCGCAGTGTCCACGGTAGGGCGGGCTCCATGACGGTCCCTCGCGACCGCACCGGCGGCCCGGTGGTAGTCCAGCTGGGAGAGCGCGTAATGTCGGGAGCAGAGCTGCGCAAGGAGCTGGGTGGTTTCGAGCTCTCGGGTGCGACGGAACGCTTTTTCGGGGCTGAGGGCACCGAGTACGACCGCACTTTCTCGGAAGTCGACGCCGCCACTATCGGCATCGAGCTCGACGACTTCGCGCTGGCCGTTGCCGAGGGCCGGTCACCGGAGGTGGACGGTCAGGACGGGTTGATGGCCGTAGCGGCCGTCTGGGGCGTGGCAGAATCGGAGCGGGCCCGACGGCCCGTGCAGATGACGGAGGTGGCTGACGGCTCGCTTGCAGACGCGCAAGGCGATGTCGACGTGGCGCTCGGGTTCCCGGCCGCAGCTGCGCAATTACCGGGCGAGCCACGGGTGGGTGGGCGGTGAGCGGCGCCAGCGGGGTGCTTTTTCAGGCGCCGTTCAAACAATGCGCCCTGGTCGTGGAAGACCTCGACGAGGCCGTTCGGCGGTGGAACGACCAACTCGAAATTGGCCCGTGGACGGCTTATCGGCTGGAGCCGCCGATATTGAAGGAAATGTACTATCGGGGCGCGGAGGTAAGGTTCTCGCTCCGTCACGCGCTGGCCTGGCAGGGTGAGATGCAGTTCGAGCTGGTCCAGCCGCTCACGGGCCCGAGCATCTGGGCCGACCACCTGGCCGAGCACGGGCCGGGGATGCACCACATCGGGAAGTACGTCAGCGACCACGCCGCCGCCGTCGCCGCCGCCATCGCGGCTGGCTTCGAGCCTCTTCAGAGCGCTCGCGGCTTCGGCGCCGAAGGAGATGGCGCTTTCGCCTACTTCGAGCCACCCGGGACGGGAGTGGTCATTGAATTGATCCAGGCGCCAAGGGTGCGGATAAATCCAGAGTTCGTATATCCACCACCTGCGCCAAGCTCGGCTGGTTGACTTTCCTGGCGGCCGGGCGAGACAGCGCCGGATAAATAACGAAAGGGAACTGGACATGCGGGTCGAGTCGGTCGAAGCAATCCCTTCCGCCGGCTCCTGCTATGTACGGGTGCGGACCGACGATGGGACGAGCGGCGTGGGTGAATCGACTTACTTCGGCTGGCCTACTGCGGTGGCCGAGATCGCCAACTCCTTCTCCTCTTACCTCGTGGGCCGGGACCCGCTCGATGTCGAGCACCATTTCCTCTCCTTGTACCGGGCGCTCAGTTTCCGTGGCATGGCCGTGACGGGGGCGCTTTCTGCCCTCGATCAGGCTCTGTGGGATATCAAGGGCAAGCACTTCGAGGCGCCCGTGTGGCAGTTGCTCGGCGGACGCGTGCGCAAAGCCGTACGCGCCATGCGAGTTGTGGGCACGGGCACCGTGGACGAAGTCGTCGGATCAGCCCGGCGCGCCGTATACGACGAAGGTTATGGCGCCCTGAAAGTGCTGCTGTTCCAGCCCGAGCACCACCGGATGCGTCAGGCGGAACGCATTGGCGACCTCGTAACCCGGTTCGCTGCCGTCCGCGAGGCCGTCGGCTGGCAAGTCGACCTCGGGGTGGAACTGCACCGCAACATGAACACCGGTGACGCCCTTCTCCTTTGCGCCGAGCTGGCCCGGTTCCGGCCGCTCTTCGTCGAGGATCCCGTCCCACCCGACAGCGTCATGGCGCTCAGGGCTTTCGGGTCGAGATCGCCTCTGCCGGTGGCGGCCGGCGAACGGAACACAACCATCTGGGAGTTTGCCGAGTACCTCGAACGCCCCGGCGTTGCCTTTGTCCGCCCCGATGTCGGCATCGCGGGCGGGATCACTCACGTCCGCAAGATCTGCGCCCTGGCCGAGTCGGCCCATGCCGGCGTTTTGCCGCACGCCGTCCCCTCCGGCCCTGTCGCGGTGGCCGCTCATGTTCAAATCGGCATGTGTACGCCGAACTGGGAACTGCAAGAACATGTCCCCCAAGACGGCCCCCAGTTTACCGACGTTGTCGACCAGGTGGTCGAGGTCCGTGACGGCTATTTGATTGCACCTGAACGGCCTGGTCTCGGCATTGACCTCCGCGACGCCGGGCTGGCCAAGCACCCCCCGCGGGCTCCTGACCTGGCCCACACTCCCTTACGCGAGGACGACTCGGTGGCGATCCGGTGAACGCCCCCGGCGGGTACCCGGGACCAGCTTTTGCCGCGTGGCACCGGCGCGGAGGCTCCGTGGGTTGGGCGCCCGCTTCGGCTAGGGGTGGGACTATTGGCGAGCGCCGGCCCGTGGTCGGGCTGGCCTGTCACGAGGACGTCCGGCGCCGCTACGTAGACGAGCGCGATGCCCAGCGGCTGCAGTCCGTGGCCGAGTTCCGGTTCCGGCCCTTCGATGTACCTTCTGGCCTGGGCGGACCGGCACCGAGGGACGCCGCCGCCGAATCAGCCTTAGCCGAGTTCGCCAGCGACCTCGATGTGCTCGTCGTTTGCCATGGCGCCCCGTTCGTTAGCGCCGAGATCCTCGACCGTTCTCCACGGATGCGGATGCTCGGCGAGCTCGAAGGCGACCGCTTCGGCTACCGGTTCGATACGGGCGCGGTGGCGGCGCGCGGGGTGCGCATCGTCGACACGACCCACGGCTCGTCGTGGCCAACCGCCGAGTGGGCGTTGGCGCTGGCCCTCATTGGCTTGCGCCACGCCGGCCGGTTTTTCCGGCGGCTGATCGCTCACGAGCCCGCTTTTCCCCCTGGGTACGTGTGGACGAACGGGCCCGGCTACGAGCGGGCCGAGCTGAGCCACAAACGGATTGGCATGATCGGGTTCGGTCACGTGGCCCGGGGCCTCACCCGTCTCCTGCGTCCCTTCGAGGTCGACATCATTGCCTACGACCCCTACGCGCCAAGAGCGCTCGGCGAGGCCTATGGCATCGTCTTCGGCTCGCTGGAGGCGGCACTGAGCGCCGACGTCGTGTTCTGTTTGCTCCCGCTCACCTCTTTGACCGAGCATTTGTTGGGCCGGGAACAATTGGAGCTCCTCCAGCCGGGCTGCGTCTTCGTCAATGTTTCACGCGGCCGGGTGGTCAACACCGCCGCGTTACTCGAGCGGCTGGCCCTCGGGGATATTTTCGCCTGCCTCGACGTTTTTGACCCTGAGCCCGTCCCCCTCGACTCTCCCTTCCGAGATCTCGAAAATGTGTTCCTTTCGCCTCACATCGGAGGTATGAGCGAGGAGAGCCGGCGCCGCTTTTTCGCCCTCATGGTCGACGAATGCCTGCGCTGTTTTGCCGGTCTTGAGCCATACGACGAGCTCACGCCGGCCGTCCTAAGTCTTCGCAAATCGCCCGAAAGGCACTAACGGACTTGTCGCCAGCGGCGCCAGGTGGCCCGCGGCAGCAGAAGGGAGCCATCAGTGGCTAGAGAGACGGTGTCGCGCCTGGTGTTCCCCGGACCCCTTAGGGCCGAGCTCGAACAGATCGACGTCGACCTCGACAACCTTGGGCCCCACGAAGTCTGGAGGAAGCCGGTGACGGCCATGTTGCGGCCGGGACGAGGCTGGTGCTGGAGTGCTCGGGAAGCGCGGCCGCGGTGGCGCTTGCTACCGAGATATGCAGCCCCCACGGCCAGGTGATGACGGTCGGGGCCCCGTGGCGGGCGGAGCCGGAGGTGGCGGCCAGTTTGATCATCGGCCACGTATTCGAGCGCTTCTTGTCGCTGCGCAGCGGATGGGAATGGCAAGTCCCGCTCTATGGCGACCGCTCCGTGGCCGCGTGCACAGCCTGGGTACTCGACCGGCTGGCCGACGGCTCCATCGAAACCGCCCCGCTGACGAGCGGTACCGTCACTCCCGACGCCGCCGCCTCCGCTTACCGGATGCTGGCCGGCGACCCCGAACACCACATGACCTTCGTGCTCGATTGGGAAAAGGGCTGAGCCCTGTGCCCGCGCCATCTGCAAGTTCTTTCGCGGGCCATCGCCGGCAGATCTGACACATGGGCCCTTTCGTGCCTAACGTGCCCACATCATCAGCGGTCCTCGACAAGGAGAGGTGAAGTGGAGATCGCATCGGTGGAGGTGCTGCAAGTTGGCTATGAGGTTTCCGGCGCACATACTGTTGTCCGGTTGGCGACGGACACCGGCGTCGTCGGTATCGGGCAATCGGGTGCATGGGGCTACCCGGACGCGGTGGCAGCCATCGTCGCCGACCTGAGGCCGGTGTTGCTGGGTGCCGACCCCTTTCGGACCGGGCACCTCTGGAACGGCATGGTCCGTGCCCGGCCTTTTCGTGGCAACCTCGTGTCGTCGGCTGTGTCGGCCATTGACAACGCGCTCTGGGACATCAAGGGCAAAGCTCTCCAGGTCCCCGTATGGGAACTGATCGGGGGCCGGTCTCGTGACAAGGTGCGGCTTCATGCCTTGATCGGTGGGACCGGCCCCGATGGCATCGCCGCCTCAGTCCGCTGGGCGCTGGGCGAAGGTTACACGGCCGTCAAGTTCGACCCTTTGGCCGGCGGTTATCAAGATCTCTCAATGCCAAAGCTGATCGCTTCTGCCCGCGACATGGCTGCGGCGGCTCGCGAAGCCGGCGGCAACGAGCTCGACATCATCTTCGAGTTACACCGCAAGCTCGACCCGGCCAAAGGCGTCGTTGTTGCCAATGCGCTCGCCGGCTTCGACCCTTTGTTCATCGAGGACCCTATTCAGATCGACTCGATCGAGTCTCAGGCCGAAGTGTGCCGGCGGATCAACGCACCGACGGCGATCGGGGAACGTCTGAGCTCGATCTGGGAATACCGGGAGTTACTGTCGCATGGTGTCGCCATGCACGTCCGCCCCGACGTGGGTCTGTCAGGCGGGCTGTCTCAGTGCGTGAAAATAGCGACGATTGCCGAGGCCTACTACTGCGGGGTCATCCCCCATAATTTCCTGGGCCCGGGCCTGAGCGCGCCGACCCTGCAACTTTGCGTGGCAATACCTAACCTCATAACCATGGAATACGCCCCCCGGGACGAGGACAAGCAGTCGTCGTCGGCTGCATTTACATCGAGCCTCGTGCGCCGGGGCGGCTATTTCGAGGTCCCGGACGTCCCGGGCAACGGAGTGGAGCTGGCTGAGGACTATGCTACCGTAGCCCCGATAACGGAGAAACCTATGAAGTTGGGCGATTTATTACGGGACGACGGGTCAGTCCTCGGTGGAGTGGTCTGAGGTGGCCAGACGATGAAGGTCCTCCTGGTCGGAGGTTCGGGCATGGTAGGGACGGTCATAACGCCGTACCTGAAAGAGCACCACTCGCTGCGCGTCCTCGACGTGCAACCGCCTTCCGCTGAGGGGGTCGAGTACGTCGAAGGCTCGATAACGGACCCGGGAACCCTGAAAGTTGCCCTCGATGGTTGTGACTCTTTTATCAACCTCGTAATGAAGGGGCCTCAGGGCGGCGCGTCCACGGAGCAATCGTTCCCGCTGATCATCTCCAACTACGAGGTGAACACTCTCGGCCTGCACCTGCTTTTGTATACTGCCCAGGGGCTGGGCATTCGCCGCGGTGTGCACACAAGCACCATGAGCGTCCACTACAGGGGGCGCACCTGGTACGGCCAAGAAGAAGACGTCGCGTTTGACACGGCCAGCGTCTACGGGCTGACGAAGTCCCTGGGGGAAGTGATCTGCGCCTATTTCGCCCGCTGGTTCGACATGAACATAATTGGGCTGCGCATCACGGGGCCGCGTCCGCGTGAGCGGTTCCTCGACGAGCGCCGGCAACGCCCGGCCGGTTTCGAGCAGAGCAAAGGGCCTGACGGAGCCGGCCCTGTCTTCGCCACCGATGAGGAAGACCTGGCCGCAGCCTACATTTCTGCCCTCGAAGCCGTCCAGGTCGGTCACGGCCGGTACGACGCGGTCTTCATTGCCGGGGACGAGGACGAGTCCAACCACAACCTGTCCAAGGCCCGGCGGCTCCTCGGCTGGGAGCCGAGGTCACAGCGCTACCTTTATTGAGCCGTCCACCGGGCCGGGTAGCTGGGGCTAAGTTCGCCAGCCGGGTTTTGCTCCGCCGGCCTGAAGGATAGACCGCAGGGTACCGCCAAGCACCAATCGGCGGTCGTCTGGGCTGAGGAACGAGCAGTGTGAGCGGACCACTTCGAGCGACTGGCGATAGGTGCAATACCGGTCCGAGGCCGGGAAGTCGGAACCCCAGCACAATCGCCCGGGCCCGAAGACCTCAAAAAGGCGCTGGAAAATCACGGCCGCCTCTTCCCACGGGTAGTCCCAGCCGCTGGCAGACGCATAGTAGAAGCCCGACACTTTGACGTAGACGTTTTCCACTCCCGCAGACGCCGTCACCTCCGCCAGGGCCTCCAGATAGGCGGAAGTGGCGCCACCATTCCCTCCCAGCGCGGCCGGAGTACGAAGGCCGGCAAGGTGGTGACAGAGCACCGGGACGGAGGGGTGGCGCCTGGCCATCGCACGAAGATCGGCCTGCCAGGCCGGCCCGGCGGCGAGGCTGAGGAACAGCCCCCGTTGCTCAGCTACCGCGAATACGGCTTCGGCCTCTTCGCTGACCAGCCAGCCATCATTGTCCTCCCGTACATAGTGGGTGAAGCCGGCCAAGGGGTACTGGTCGGCGATAGCGCGCAACCGGGCGGCGGCGCCGGGCCGGTGATAGGTGGCGCTCCAGGTGCAGTCCAGGTCGGCAACAATATGGAACCTGCCCGGGTAGCGTTCGCCGGCAAACGATACGTAGGCCACGTTTTCGGGGTTGTTGTCAATCGCGGCGCACACGACGGCGGCCTCGCGGACATTGTTGAGGTCCATCTCGTACAGAAGCTGATCGATCGTCCCGCGGGAGTCCTCGTCCGGGACTAGCGGCGGGTACGGCCAGCGCCGCCAGGCGTGGCAGTGGCTATCGAGCACCTCTGGTTCGTCGGTCATGTTGGCTACTTGACCTGGAGCACCGATGGGCGTGGCGGGGGTTCGGGGTTTTCCCCCAACTGGTGGTCCGCAGGGGCTTTGCCGGTTGAAGCGCGCACCACGAACTCTGTGGCCAATGTCTCTTGGACATCGCTGGCTGCCCCATCGAACGATCCCAGAAGAACTTCGGTTGCCCGCGTCGCCACCCGGTACATGGGTACATGAACGGCCGTAAGCGCGGGGCGGACATATTTCACCAACCGGGAGTCTTCTACGGTGGCGACGGAAATGTCGTCCGGGAGCTGATGGCCGGCGGCCTGGGCTGCCTGCAGCAACCCGAAGGCCATGAGCTCGTTGAGTACGAACAGAGCCGAAGGTGCCTGCTTACTGGCCAAGATCTCGTGCCCGATGCGGTACCCGGACTCGAAGGTCCAGTCACCTAACCACCGCTGTGGCTGCCTCCGTAGTCCCGCTTCCAACAATGCCCGTTGCATGCCCGCTTCACGTTCGCGGACCATAGGGTGTCGTTCTTCGGGCACCGTTACGAGGGCGATGTCAGTATGCCCCAGGTCGATGAGGTGTCCCGTGGCCGAGTAGGCACCTCCTTCCTCGTCCGCTCGTACCCACGCCACGCCCGGTACGCCGCTCGACCTCCCGATGACCACTGCCGGCGTGTTGATGCCGGCCAGGATCTCGCCCAGGATCTCGTCGCTTATCAGGTAGTCGACGAGAAGGCCGTCGACGCGACCGCTCAACAGCAGAGCGCGAGATCTCCGCACATCGGCGAAATCGGCGTGCAACACGAAGGAACCGCCGGCGTCGGCAGTGTCGCAGATGCCGTGCCACACGCTGTTGCGAAAGGCGTCCACCAGCGCCTGGGCCTCAGTCCTGTCGGCCCTGTGAATGAGATAGCCGATGGCGCCCGAGCGCGACGACCTGAGAGCACTGGCGGCGGCGTGGGGCTGGTAGCCGAGGTGCTCTATAACCGCCTGGACACGTGCTCTCGTTTCGGGCAGGACACGTTCGCTTCCGCGCACAACCAGCGACACCGTGTTGTGAGAGACGCCGGCGACCCGCGCCACATCTCGCAATGTCGTGCGCCGGTTCGAAGGTGCCGGCGTCCCTTTCGTCCTTCCTGTCACACTTTTGCGCCCGGCCATATCGTGCCTACAACTCTCCGCCGCTCGGACCTCACGGGTACGATGCAGCCTCTTGTCTTGACAACTGGACGGATCAGCCCTAGCCTAGACAACGAGTTAGATGATCGTTCATATCAGAATTAGATACTAGCTGGTCACAGTGTATGTGAACGATACTGCAAACTAGTAGAGGGTGGGTACCGGCAGTACCCGCCCTGCTCCACCAAGGGAGGGGACGGTATGAACCGAAGGGAATTCCTCAAGTACTCGGCCGCGGCGGCCGGGCTGGCCGCCGCCGCTCCGCTTTTGGGGTCGTCTGAGGCATTCGCCAGCGCACGCCGGGTCAGCTCGAGTACGAGCGCCTCGCTCTCGCTCCTGCTCGACCACACCTCGTTGGAGGTGTCAAGGTTCCAGCACGCTGTAAACCTGTTCGAGAAGGCCAACCCGGGCATAACCGTCTCGGTCGAGAACATCGCCGACGCCGCCGCCTTCTATACGAAGATCAATACCGAGGGCGTGGGCCACACGCTCCCGGATGTCTGGTACGTGCGTACATTCGATGTCGCCTATGACGCCCTCAAGGGCTGGACGGAACCTCTCAACTCCTATATCGCGAAGACGCCGGGCTTCGATGTAAACGACTTCTTCCCGGCCCTGCGCAGCCAAATGGCCTACGGCGGCAAAATTTATACACTTCCCTGGAACCTCTCGGACATGGTCATATTTATCAATAAGACCCTGTTCCAAAAGGCGGGTGTCGCCATCCCCAGCCCGGACTGGACCTGGGACGACTTCGCCAGCACGGCGTCGGCGCTAAAGGCCAAGTTGTCCTCGCACCAGTACGCCGGTGACGTCAACAACCTGCTGGCAGACGGGTACTGGGTCCTCGAAGGCGTGATCGCCGGCAACGGCGGGGCTCTTCTATCGCCTGACTTCAAGCAGGCCACGACCAGCGCGCCGGCCAACGTCGACCTGCTCAACTTCTTCGTGAGCCTGCATACCAAGGGCTACATGCCGACCCCCGGCACATACCCGGCGGGAGTCGACCCCTTCGTCGCCGGCCTGGAGGCCATGGCCGCCAATGGTTCCTGGGTAATCGCCACGTACCCGGCCGAAATTGCCAAAAGCTTCGAGTGGGAACTCCTCCCATTGCCAAAGGGTTCTACCGGCAAGCGGGGGACCGGGGTGGCCGGCGGAGGCTTCGGGGTGGCATCCACTTCACGCAATAAAGAAGCCGCCTTCATGCTGGCCGATTGGCTCACGAACACTTCCTCACTCAATTACGTCGTGTCCGATTACCTGGACAGCCTCCCGTCCCGCCAATCGAGCATGCCCACCTTTTTGAAGACGGCGGCCAATGTCAAGTACGCCCCCGGCGGGATGGCGAACGTCGTGGAAGAGACGAAGACCGCCTTGCCGATCGCCTACCCTCCTTACGTAATCCCGCTGGACACGGCCCTCACCAATCGCATTCCGCCGATATTCACCGGGTCGACGGTCACAAAGCAGATGAGCGCCCTCGCCGGTGACATAGATACCATGATCAAGGAGTACTACCCGTAGTGACGGCCACGTTGGGCGTCACCACGCCGGCGCCGCCACTGGCCCGCAGTGGCGCAAAGCGTTCCGGGCTGAAACGCCGCGAGGAGCTCGAGGGCTACATATGGGTGTCCCCGTGGCTCATCGGCTTTTTCGCCTTCACCTTGCTGCCTTTCCTGGCGTCTTTCGCGTTGGGCTTCACTGACTGGAACGGCGTCGGTACGCCGAAGTGGGTCGGGCTGTCCAACTTCATCCATCTGTTCACCGCCGACCCGCTTTTCTGGCAGTCGCTCAAGGTGACGGCTATTTTTGCCGCCCTTTACCTCCCCCTCAGCCTGGTCCTCGGGTTTGGCCTGGCGTTGCTGATGAACCAGCCCCTCCCCGGGATGCGATTTTTCCGGACCCTTTACTACGCGCCCAGCGTGCTGTCTGGTGTTGCCGTAGCCGTGCTCTGGGGGTTCATTTTCAACACCAACTTCGGGGTGTTAAATTGGATGCTCGGCCTGGTGGGTATTGCGCCAGTGCCCTGGCTCGAGAGCAGCTTCTGGGTCCTCCCGGCCTTCGTCATAATGCAATTGTGGGGAGTCGGCGGGAGCATGCTCATTTACCTGGCCGGTATCCAGGGCGTGCCCACCGAGCTGTACGACGCCGCGTTGGTCGACGGCGCCACCTGGCGCAGCCGGCTACGCCACATCACCTTGCCGATGACGTCCCCAACCATCCTGTTCAACCTCGTGCTCGGCCTCATCGGGACCTTCCAGATTTTCACCCAGGCCTACATCATCACGCAGGGCGGCCCTAATTACGGCAGTTACTTCTATGCGCTCAACCTCTACGACACGGCCTTTCAGGACCTGCGGCTCGGGTACGCGTCAGCTATGGCCACGGTGTTGTTCCTCATCATCGCCCTCGTCTCGGCGGCAGTGTTCCGCTGGTCCCGCACGTGGGTTTACTACGCCGGGCGGCGGGGACCGGCGGGATGACCTCAGTCGTAGAGGCACCGGAAAGGGCTGCGGGTGAGCGTCGGGCGCGGCGGCTGAACGGGCGAGGCATTGCCCGCCAGGCCCGAGCGAGCCGGCGGCTCCGGACCAAGCGCCGCGAGGCCGTTACCCGGGCCGTAGTCACGTATGTCTTATTGATTGCCGGAGGAGTGATACTCCTCATTCCCTTCGCCTGGCTCGTCAGCACCAGCCTCAAACCGCCGACCGAGGTTTACGCTTTCCCCATCGTGTGGATCCCTCACCCGGCCATGTGGGACAACTACGTACAGGTTTTCCAGCAGTCGCCCTTCGCGCGGTACCTGCTCAATACCGCCATTATTACGTCGATCGGGGTGATCGCCAGCCTGACCGGCAGCTCCATCGCCGCTTATGCCTTTGCCCGTATGGAGTTCCGCGGCAAGCGCGTCATGTTCGCCGTGATGCTGGCCACGTTGATGGTCCCGATCTGGACGGTGCTCATCCCGACCTACATCTTCTTCGAGAAGATCGGGTGGTTGAATACCTACCTGCCGATCCTGGTGCCCGCCTTTTTCGCCACCCCGTTCAACACCTTCCTGATGCGGCAGTTTTTCCTGACGATCCCGCTGGAGCTCGAGGAATCGGCCCGGGTGGACGGCGCCAGCCGCTGGTACACATTCGTGCGGATCATCCTCCCGCTGGCCCGCCCAGCCCTGCTCATCATCTCGATCTTCGCCTTCTTCTATTACTGGAACGAGTTCCTTCTCCCGCTCCTGTACATCCAGTCGCAGGACCTACTACCTGTGTCTGTCGGGGTGAGCAACTTCGTCGCGTCCCAGCAGGTCAATTTCCCCCTGGAAATGGCGGCTTCTGCCATAGCAATAGCACCGCCGCTCATCTTGTTCTTCGTCTTCCAGCGCTGGTTCATCCAGGGGATCGTCGTGTCCGGAGTCAAGGGATAGGAGGGCGAATCGCCATGTCGTCGATGGCCGCGTGCCTGGAGGAACTGGGCGTTAAGGGTTCGCTCTTGTCGGACGAGCAATACAACTTCCTGGACACATACGGCTACGTGATATTGCCCGGGGCGCTTGATGGCCCTTCGATCAGCGCCCTCCGGGCGCGTTTCGACGAACTCGTTGCGTCGGAGGGCGAACTGGCCGGGAGCGAGGTGAGCCAGGAAGAAGGCTCCGACCGGCTCGCCAACCTGGTGGACAAGGACCCGCGGTTCGACAGCTGCTGGACCTACCCGCCACAGCTGGCCGCTGTGAGTCACGTGTTTGGTGGGCACGACTTCAAGCTTCACTCTGTCAACGGCCGGTCGGCGCACCCCGGGTCGGGGCTACAGGGGCTCCATACGGACTGGCCCGAGGCCGTGGCGCCCGGTGACTACCAGGTCTGCAATTCGATCTGGATGCTGGACGCCTTTACGGAGGAAAACGGGGCGACCCGCGTGGTGCCCGGGTCGCACAGATGGGGACAGGTACCAAGAGAAGCGATGACCGACCCACGTGACGGCCACCCGGAGGAAGTACTCTTGCTCGGCGACGCCGGGACATGCGGGATCTTCAATTCACACGTGTGGCACGGCGGGACGGCCAACCGCTCTTCTGGGCCGCGCCGGGCTCTGCATGGCGCCTTCGTACGCCGTGAACACACGCAGCAGACAGTGCAGCGCGATTACTTGCGACCCTCGACGGTTAGCCGACTGACGGCCGCGCAGCGGTTCCTGCTCGACGTCTGACCAGGAGCGGCACGGGCCGTTCTAAATAACAAGGAGGGCTCACTTGCCTCGATCACCCGACGTGGGCGTCTATTACTTTCCCGAGTACCATCCCGACCCCCGTAACGACCACTGGCACGGGCGGGGCTGGACCGAGTGGGATCTGGTCCGTCGAGCGGAGCCGCGCTTCCCGGGACACAGCCAGCCCAAGGTGCCGGCGTGGGGGTACTACGATGAGTCCGACCCGAAGGCGGCGGCGCGCAGCATCAAGGCGGCCTCCGGCCACGGCATCGACTTTTTCATTTTCGATTGGTACTACTACGAGGACGGCCCGTTCTTGAACGGGTGCCTCGACCGGGGCTTTCTCGGGGCCGAAAATGCCGCCGACTTCCGCTTTGCGCTCATGTGGGCCAATCACCCTTGGCGCAACATCTTCCCGGCAAAGCGCTACCAGGACCAGACCGTCTTGCTGGAGGGCGCCATGTCGCCGGCCGGTTTTAGCCGCGCCACTGACCATGCCATCGACCGCTACCTTCGTCTCCCCAACTATTACCGGGTCGCGGAGCGGGCTTATTTTTCCTTCTTCGACCTGGCGACCCTCATCGAAGGCCTTGGAGGCATCGACAGTGCGGCGGCCGAACTCGACCGCTTTCGCCAACGGGCCCGAGCCGCAGGCGCCGGCGAGCTTCACCTCAACGGCGTCCTGTGGGGGCTGCCCGACGCCGATGAATTGTCCGACCGCCCCGAGCAGCGCAGCGCCACCGCCGCCGTAGTCGGCCGCCTCGGCCTCGATTCCGTCACGTCCTACAACTGGATGCAGTACACGCCGATGCCCGACTTGGCCACGGAATATGGCCCCTACTCCGAGACGGCGGCTTCCGGCTGGAAATGGTTCGTGGACAGTTATCCGGTGCCGTACCTACCCAACGTCTCCATGGGCTGGGATTCCTCACCGCGTACGGTGCAGTCGGACGAGTTCCTCCCGCTCGGGTACCCGTACACGCCCGTCCTCGTCGGCAACACACCGGACCTCTTCGGCCGGGCGATCGGGTGGTGCCGGGATTTCGTCCTGAGCGGGGTAACATTACCGGTGTTCACGATCAACGCTTGGAACGAGTGGACGGAGGGAAGCTACCTGGAGCCGGATGAGCTTACGGGCATGGGTTACCTGGAGGCGATCCGGCAGGCGTTGAGCTAGACGCCAATCTTCGCTACCACTCAGCCGGCTGCCGGGTAACTCGGTGGAGGGTCGCTCGGTGTGGGGTCGCTCGGGTGCTGGGCCAGCGGCGTGACTTCGACTTCGAGCCACGGGTACAGAGGTAACGAGGAGATGGCCTCGTGCAGCGCGGTGGCGTCGTCTGCGCGCCAGATGCCGACATTGGCCCACCTGCCCGGGATCCGCCACAGCCTGTAGATCAGCCCCTGGGCTGCCAGTTCTTTGGCCCGTGCGGCCTCGGCGGCGACGAGCTCGGCTTTCCGGGCCGGGACCGTGTCTGGGGGTAGGCGAACGTCAATCTCCACGAGAAAGTCCATCATTGGCGTGCCCTAGTCCTAGTCGAAGCGGTACTTCTGCAGGACATTTTCGTTGACTTCGACGCCAAGGCCCGGCGCCCTGGGCACGGTAATCCAGCCATTGGTTTGACGGAACGGTTCGCTGATGAGCTCGTCTTGCATTGGGTTCGGGATCGGCTTCATCTCGAACAGCAGACAACGCGGTGTGGAAGCGGACAGGGCCAGGCTGGCCGCCGTTATTACCGCGCTGCTCCAGGCGTGGGCATTGAACCAGACGTCCGCGTTTTCGACCAGCTCTATGACCTTCAGCGCCCCGGTGATGCCCTCAGCCCGGCCCGGGTCGCAGCCCACCACGTCTACGACCCCGCTGTCGATAACGCGGGCAAAACCGCGCGTGGTCCACTCCCGCTCCCCCGCGCCGATCATGCATTTGGCGTGCGCCCGCAAACTCTGGAAGCCGGCCGTGTCTGCGGGCTCCATCGGCTCCTCGATCCAGTAGAGCCCGTACTCTTCGAAACTGTTCGTACGCTCTATGGCCTCGGCCCGTGTCCAAACGAGCGATTGGCCCCTGTCCATGATCAACAACGCGTCCGGCCCGATGGCCTGGCGGAGGAGCCGCACGAATGTCACGTCGCGTTCCATCTCGTAGCCAAGGTGCGCTTTGCCGCGCTTACCCATGCCCACTTTCACGCCGCGGTACTTCTCGTCCTGGACGTAGCGGCCGTGCTTTTCGACTTCGTGTTCGAGGCTCTCGTCGAACGCATGGGTGCTGGCGATTACGGGCAGGCTGTCACGGAAAGCACCGCCGATCAGGTTGACGACGGGCTGGCCCAGCAGCTTGCCCTTCAGGTCCCAAAGGGCGATATCGATGGCACTGATGGCAAACGACGCCGGCCCGCCCCCGTAGCCATACCACCATGACTGCTGGTGCAGCTTGCGCCAGAGGGAAATGTTTTCCATTGGGTCGGCCCCAATTAGGGACTGGCCCATGGCGTCCACGATCCCCGCCGTGGCTCGGGTCGACTCGGGGAACTGAGTGATCGCTTCCCCCCAGCCGGTCGTCCCGTCGTCGCTCTCGACCGAACAAAAGGTGAGGTACCGGGTGTTGCTCGAATCGTTGGGCTCGGGATAACTAACGTTCCAGGGGGTCACCCGTTTGATCTTCATGTCCCCCCTCCCGTGGAGCCGGTCGAAACCGCTCGGCCCAGGTCAAGTCGGTCGAAGACGCGCACCTTCACGTCTCCACCACGCAGATCGGCGCCCCGACGGCCACTTCGTCCTCGGGCGAGACGAGCTTCTCAACGAGCGTGCCGGCCACGGGGGAGGGGACTTCGGTAGTGACCTTGTCGGTCTCTACTGCTATGAGGGGCGTCCCGACATCGATTTGTGAACCCACCCCGCACAGCCACTCCGTGACCAGCGCCACCTGGGTGGTGTCCCCCAACCGCGGCAGCTTTACCTGGTGCCGCACGTCGCTACTCTCTCACGGCGCCGGCCTGCGCCAACATCTGGGCGTCGGTCGGGTAAGGGCTGGCCGTCACGCGTTCGAGGGTGGCCTCCAGCGCCGCGGCCACGTCGGCGCCTACCTGCTCCAACCCTTCCGCGTCCAATAATCCTTCGGAGACAAGCTTTTCTCCGAACAACGTCACCGGGTCTCGTTTCAGCCATGTGTCCAGTTCCCCGGGGGGACGGTAGGTCGCTTTGTCCGAACGAGAGTGGCCGGCGTAGCGGTACGTTTTCGCCTCGACCAGCGTGGGCCCGGCGCCAGACCGAGCCCGGCCCACGGCGCCGGCTACGGCGGCCTCCACGGCGTCGACGTCCTGGCCGTCGACAACCTCGCTCGGGATGGCGTAGGCGGTGGCCCTGACGGCAATGTCGGTTACCGGCGTCGTCCGGTCGATCCGGGTGTACTCGCCGTACTGGTTGTTCTCACAGATAAATACGACCGGCAACTTCCAGATGGCAGCCAGGTTGAGACCCTCGTGGAAAGCACCGATGTTTGCCGCCCCGTCGCCGAAAACAGAGACGGCCACGGCGCCGGTGCCGAGTACCTGGGCTGTCAACGCCGCCCCGGCCGCCACCGGGATACCTGCCCCGACTATGGCCATCGTTGGGAGGAGGCCGACCGATGGGTCGCTGAGGTGCATCGAACCTCCTAGCCCGCCCATACAGCCGATCTGACGCCCGAGGATCTCTCCGAGGACAGCCTCGGGTGTCGCGCCGAGGGCCAGGGCCATGCCGTGGCCCCGGTAAGTGCAAGCGACGGGATCGGTCGGCTGAGTGACGGCTGCCACCCCTACGCAGACGGCCTCCTGACCCTGTGAGGTATGCGTGGTGCCGGGTATGAGCCCTTCGCCGAACAGTTCGAGCACCCGGTCCTCGATAAGGCGGATCTCGACCATGCGCCTGAACCGCTCGACCCGGCTCGCTTGAAGCGCGCCGCGGCGCTGCACAGCCTGCCCGCCGTCGACCGTACCGGCGCTCACAGCGCACCCTCCCACCAGGGGCGCGGCGTGGAACCGGTCTTCAAGAGGGCTGACACCTGTTCGCTGACGTAATCAGCTCCGGGCAGGTAACGCTGCTCGAGGACAGTGCCATAGGGGACGTGGACGTCGGGGGCGGTCACCCGGAGCGGCGGTGCGCTGAGGTCGCCGTAACATTGCGAGGCCACATAGGACACGATGTCGCTTCCCCAACCGCCCGTGAACTGATTTTCTTCCACAGTGACGAGCTTTCCTGTCTTGGCCACCGAAGTGGCGACGATGTCCCTGTCCCAAGGCTGGATCGTACGCAGGTCGATAATGTCACCCGACCAATCTGACGACTCATCCGCTTCGAGGGCGCTGGCCACAGTCTGGCCGAGGGCGACGACGGTCACATCGGATCCTTCTTTGAGGAGTGTGCCTTGGCCCAGGACGGCGACAGCTTGCTCGCCAGGCTCGAAGTCCTCTCGCCGCCCATAAAGCGATCGAGGTTCCATCACCACCACGGGGTCGTCGTCGCGTATGGCCGCCTTCGTCAAGCCATAAGCGGAACGGGCACCGGAAGCAACTGCCACTTTCAGCCCGGGTGTGCCCAGCAGCCATCGCTCGAGGGTTTGCGAGTGCTGGCAACCGAACCCGAGGCCGGCACCTACCGATGCCCGTAACGTCAAGGGCGCCTTCAATTTGCCGCCCGACAGGAAATGCATCGTCGCCGCTTCCGTCACGAGCTGGTCCAGGGCCACGCCGAGGAACTCGACGAACATTATTTCCACGACCGGCCGCAACCCGGTCACCGCGGCACCGACCGCACAGCCCACGAAACCCATCTCCGAGATGGGGGTGTCCCGCACGCGCCCGGGCCCGAAGCGCGCCAGTAAACCTTCGGACGTCTTGAACGGTCCCTCTGCCTCGGCGATGTCCTCCCCGAACATCACCACCCGGTCGTCACGTTCCATTTCTTCAGCGATCGCCAGGGCGATCGCCTGGTTCATCCGCAGCCTTGCCACTACGCGTTTAACTCCTTTCAACCTGCATCGTTTGGTTCAGGTCCGGGTAACTTCGTCCCGGTACCAAGGCACCAGTCTTGAGCGCTGAGGCCGTGCCCCGCTAGTACATGAGAAAACCGCCACTAACGTTGATGGTCGCCCCGGAAATATAACGAGCATGGTCGCTGGCCAGGAACACCACGACGCCGGCGATGTCATCGGGTTCACCGACATAGCCTAACGGTGTCTCCTTGGTCATCCGTTCGTACACGGCCGGGTCGAGATCGGTAAGCAACATCGGTGTGTTGATCTGGCCCGGTGATACAGCGTTGACGGTGATGCCCTTCGGTCCGTAGGTGCGGGCCAGGCCCCGTGCCATCGATACGATCCCACCTTTGGATGCGGCATACACTACCGACCCGCCAAAGCCCCCGGTCCACCACCCCTGCGACGAAAAGAGGATGATCCGTCCCCTCGAACCGTTCGTCGTGTCGTTCCGGCCCATCTCGGCGGCCATCGTCCGGCACAGGAAGAAGGTGGCCTTCAAGTTGGTGTCGAGCTGAAAGTCCCAGTCTTCTTCCGTGACGGCGTTGATATCGCTTCGCCGGCGCAACACGGCAGCCGCGTGCGCCAATGCGAAGGCCCCACCAAGCTCGGCAACGGCGTGCTCGACCAGTGCTTGATGACACGAGAGGTCGGTGAGGTCGACCACCAGGCTGGCGTGCCCCTGGCCGGGGCACTCAGCCAGGACCAGGTCCAGTTTGGACTGGTCCACATCGACCGCCAGCACTCTGGCACCGGTAGTGGCGAAGGCTCGCACAATTGCCCGGCCGATGCCTCCGGCGGCACCCGTAACGATGACGCCGCGCCCCTCCAGGCCGGCCCCCACATTCCAAGCGTCCTCAGCCATACCCCCTCGACAGGCACCGCGCCCTGGTCACGTGCTTCCTCTTGGCGTTCGCACGACTGGAATCATTACCAGTTGTACAACGTACCAGCCATTGCCGCTGACCACCAGGGCCTGACCACCAGCGCCTGACCACCAGCGCCGGCTACCGGACGCGCCGGGGAGCGCTCGCCCCACAGTACTGGAAACGATGACATGATGAAGCCGTCAAGGCTAACATGGTCTCGCTCGCCACCACCTCTGCTATAACGGAGCCCCTGCTATAACGGACTATAACGGAGCCCCTGCTATAACGGAGTGGTCGGGGCCCCCACCGCGGGAGAGCTCCGAGAATCAAAGCCGGTTCACGTCGTCGAGGGAGGGAGCGTCGATGGCAAAGCTTCGTCTGGGTGTGATAGGTGCCGGTTCCTGGGCGATCGCTTCACACCTGCCCAATTTCGCCAAACGCAGTGACGAGGTCGAGTTCGTCGCTGTAGCGCGAAAGGGCCCGGAATTGCTCGAGAAGGTAAAGAATGACTGGGGGTTCCGCGTCGCCAGTGAGGACTACCACGACGTTGTCGACGCAGGCATCGATATCTGCCTCGTCGCCAGTCCCACGTCGTTGCACTATGAACATGCGAAGGCGGCAATGGAGGCCGGCGCCCACGTGCTGGTGGAGAAACCCTTCACAGTCCGGCCCGACGACGCCTGGGATCTGGTGACGACCTCAGATCGTCTGGGACGTCACCTCCTCATCTCCTTCGGGTGGAACTATCGCCCGATGGTGCGCGAAGCCAAACACCTCATGGAATCGCAGGGCATCGGGACTGTCGAACAGCTCATGCTGCACATGGCGTCCACGACCCGTGAACTGCTGTTGGTGAAAGGCGCCTACCCGGCTGCCTCACCCGAGACGGCCCCAGACCCGGCCACGTGGACCGACCCCTCCCTCTCCGGCGGTGGCTACGGCCAGGCCCAGCTGAGCCACGCGCTCGGACTGGCACTCTGGCTGACGGGGCTTCGTGGAGAAGCCGTCTTCGCCTTTATGTCAGCGCCTCACGGGGCTCCCGTCGAGTTGCATGATGCCACCGCGCTCCGCTTCACCAACGGCGCCATCGGGACCATGGCCGGCGGGTCGGCCCACCTCAATGCCGGGGGCAACAAACACCAGGTCGAGATGCGGGCCATCGGCGACGAGGGACAGTTTCACATAGACCTGGAACGCGAGATTGTGTGGCTGTTCCGGGCGCCTAATCAGGACGTCAGGCCGGCCCTGGCGCCTGATGCCGGCGCCTACGACTGCGATGGGCCACCCGGCACATTGATCGACCTGGCCTTGGGGCGCGATGCGGAAAACTGCTCACCGGCGTGGCTTGGCGCCCGTACCGTCGATATCCTCGACGCGTGTTACCGGAGCGCGAGTTCAGGGGCTGTCGCTACGATCCCCGCGGACCGTGGGTAATCGGGCTATGGAAAGGCTCTGTTTTACCTTTGAAACCCGAAAGGGTACAGCGGAGGAGTACAAGCGTCGCCACGACGAGATCTGGCCCGAGTTGGTGAACGACATCAAGGCCGCGGGAATGTCGAACTACAGTCTTTTCCGCGACGGTGATCGCGTCATTGGCTATGTCGAATGCGACCCCGATGTGGCCACGTCATTTGCCAGGCTCGGCCAGTCTGAAGCGAACGCCCGGTGGAGCGAGTGGTTCGCCGACGTCATTGTCGCACTGACTGACGAACACGGCGACCTCTTCCGGCTTAAAGAGGTTTGGCACCTGGACTGATGCCTGTCCGCCCTCAGCCCGTTTGGTCGGAAGTGGCGTGGTCCGTAGTCGGTTGTCCCCCAGGTGGGCGAGTGACGAATAGGAGGGGTAGTGCCGGAAAGCGAGCTCCAGTATTCGAAGGCATTAGGTCGCCGGGTACGGACAGGGTCTTGGCGCGAACAGGTGGTCTCCACTTATCGACGAATTCTCGAAGCGATCGACGAGGGCAGGTGGGGCCCGGCCGCCAAACTGGCCAATTATTTCGTAGAAGAAGCTGAGGTCTGTTTCGCCATCTACCGCCAATGGATCCCGGACCTACGGGCTCATATGCTGGCCCGGGGTGTCCCGACCGCGGAAGTCGAGCGCGCTGACAGGCTTATCCTTGACAAACTTCGCCTGCCGGATGGGACGGATTTTGACCGCTACGAACAATGGGACAATTTCAGGGCCAAGGTGGAGGGACTGGTCGAGTCGTTGCACAAAGAGCGCGCCGGCGAGGCCAAAAGCCGGCTCGACGAAGCAAAGGAGACATGGCGCCGGCTACACGACCGCGACGTCGACCATAGCTACGGCCTGATGGACGAGATCGTCACCCGTTTCGGCGAATCGGAGATCGGGGCGATGTGGGACCGTGTCCTCATGCCCCTTTTCGCCTGGCGGTACGAGAAGTTCGATATATCCAAACACGAGTGGGGCGAAGCCCTGGACAACCTAATGCTGGTGGCCATAGAAGCTATGCGTGGCCACCTGGTTGGCCCCGAGCGCACCGGCGACGTGGAGCTGGACGAATACGATGATCGTTTCGTGTTGAGCTTTGACCCGTGCGGTTCTGGGCAACGCACGGTACGAGGTGATTGGATTGAGGGCACGCCACCGCGGATGGAACCGCCGTACAACTGGAAGGTCAGCCAGGAGCCTCATCCGTGGAACCACTTCCAGACGGGTGTCTGCCACTACTGCACCCACTGTATTCGTCTCATGGAGGAGTTTCCCATCGACCGTTTCGGCTATCCGCTGCGGGTAATCTCTCCACCGGTTTACCCGGACACCAACCGCGACCCCGCGGCGCGGCAGCGGTGCCAGTGGACCATGTACAAGGATCCGACGGCGGTGCCTGAGGATGCTTATGCGCTGAGCGGGCGGAAGAAGACGGGCAAGTTCGGCTCGCTCGCCGTCGGCGCGCCACCGTTACCCGAGGTGGTCAGCGGGTTGCCTGGGGCCGGTTGAGGTGCTCGTCGCCGAACTGGCCCATGTTGGCGACCGATTGCGGATGGTCGAGCGACCAGTCCCCAGCCCAGGGGAGGGGGAGGTCCTGGTTCGCGTCGAGGCCTGTGGAGTGTGCGGATCCGACGTGTTTTTGCAGGCGGGTGGCTTTACGGGTGGGCCGATGCCTATCGTCCCCGGCCATGAAGCGGCCGGCGTCGTGGAAGAAGTTGGCCCACGGACAACCGGCCTGACCGTGGGCGAACAGGTGGCCCTCTACTATATTGACGCCCCCGCGGATTCGAGGTACGCCCGCAGAGGCCGTCCCAATGTCGGCCCGGGTGTCCGGCGGATGGGCGTTGACGTTGACGGCGCCTTCGCCGAATTCGTCGTCCGGCCGGCCGCGACGCTCATCACGCCGCCGGCGGTGATCGACCCTGTGGTCCTGGCTGTCTTGACGGACGCAGTGGCCACCCCCTACCACGCATTAAGGCGTATTGCCGACATCCAGCCCGGCGAGACACTGCTTGTGCTCGGCATCGGGGGTATCGGCTCCAATGCCGTCCAGTTGGGCCGTCACTTTGGAGCGAGAGTAATCGCGGTGGGCCGGTCACCGAACAAACTGGCCCTCGCACAGCGTCTGGGCGCCGACGTCGTTTTGTCCTACTGTCCCGAAATAGAGGAGCTGGTCCGGGAGGCCACCGATGGGGTTGGCCCCGACGTCGTGTTGCAGTGCGCCGGCTCCGGCCGTCTGGACACACTGGCGATCGCCGTAGCGGGTTGGCTGGGTCGCGTGGTGTTGGTGGGTACATCGACGGAATCTTTCGAGGCCAGGGCCTCGAGTTTCGTTTGGCGAGAGCTCTCGGTGCTCGGTTCCCGGGGCTTTGTCGCGGACGACATCCGGGAGGTCATGAACCTCTACCTGGAGAAGGCGGTCGAAGTGGACCACTTGACCGCGCACCAGCGGCCGTTGTATGAGGCGAACGAGGCGCTCGAGGATCTGAAGAGCGGGCGGGTCCTTAGGACGGTGTTGGTCCCGTGATCCCGCCGGCCGACGGTCCTCCGCCGACCCAGGGCGACCCAGCGCAGCCATCTGCCCGCCCGGTGAGGTCGATATCAGGTTCGAGGACACTCCGTGCAGTCGTCCTCGAGTGGTCGCCGGCCACCGGCAAGCGAGTGCGCCGGGGCCCGTGGGCGGACCAAGGTCCCAACCCGGCGAAGTGTTCGTGGACGATCTACAAGTCGCTTGATGCCATTCCCGAGGAAGCCTACCTTCGCATAGGGATGAAGAAGCCGCGCCCTCAACAAGGTGAGACATCCCGAACATGACTTCAGGACAGAAGGATTTCAGTCCTGCCAGAGGTACTTGACCCCCAGGGCCATGCCAAAGCCGACACTAATAGTTCTCGCCCCCTATTGGGACTTCTGGGAGCACACTATTGGCGCCCGAGTAAGGCACGACCGGGCCGCTCAGGCCCGGCGTCTGGCCCAGGTTTTCAGCGATGAGTACGACGTCGCCTACGCCGGTGAGCTGACGGCCCCGGAGCCGGCGGAAGCGATCGGCCGGCGGCTGACCAAGGGCCCGGCTATCGACGCCGTTCTGGTGTTGTCGTCCTTGGCGGTGCCCCCTCGAACGAGCACCGCTCTGCTGGACCAGTTCCCGGAAGTGCCAGTTGTGATCTGGGCCATCTACGACCCGGGCCTGGGGGTGAACTCGTCTTTCGACCACAGCGGGGTTACCACGCATGGGGCGACCGTGGGTGCGCCCATGCTCTCGAGTGCGCTGATCAGGAGGCGCCGCCACGTCGACGTCCTGCTAGGCCGAGCGGATGACCCGTCGGCCTTGCGCCGGGCCCGGGAACATCTGGCGGCGGCAACGGCCTCGTCGAAGGTGCGCCAGGCCCGCCTCGGCATCGTCGGTCCGCCGCTCGAAGGCTTTGACCACGTCGTTACCCGGGCCGAACAGCTCCACGAAGACCTCGGCGTCAGCACAATTGAGATCACACCTGGCGAATTTCGGGACGAATTCCTCAGTACTGCACCTGATCGGGTAACCGAGAGAGCCCGCGAGCTCCGCTCGGAGTACCGCCTGGATAATGTCGAGAAGCCTGACCTGCACCGAGCAACACAGGCGGCGCTGGCCCTGGAAGCGATTTGCCTTCGGCACCAGCTCGATGCGGGGGCAATGAACTGCCATGTGCCCGAGATCCGTCTCGGAGACGAGATCGGTATTGCCCCCTGTTTTGCTTTAGGTTGCATGACTTCGAAGGGAATTCCCTGGTCCTGCACTGGTGACGCACTCACGGCCATGGCGATGTGCATCGCCGCCAAACTCGGCGGCGCGACGCTTTATCATGAGCTGGAGGTCCTGGACTACGAAACCGGTGAACTCGTCATCGCCAACACGGGCGAGCACGACCGCAGATGGTGGCCCGGGCACCAACTGCCGCCAGTGGGCTGTAATCACTGGTTTAGAAGCCTCAATAAGCGGTGCAGCTTGTGTGTGCGCGCCACGCTGCCGCCTGGCCCATCTACACTCGTGGCCTTTGTGCAGACAGGGGCGGGTGGGTACCGCCTGGTAACGGCCAGGGCCGAGCTGACTGGGAGAGCCTTCCCTGAGACGGGCACCATAAACGGGGCCATTCGGTTCGCGGCCGACCCGGTAGAGTCGTGGGAGCGGTGGGCCGAGGCCGGTGCCGGTCACCACAGTTGTCTCACCGATTCCGACAGACGAGGGGCGCTCCGGCTCCTCGCTCGGCACCTAGCCCTGGATCTCATAGAGGTTTGTTAATACACGAAAGGAAAACCAGCCATGAGTCACCTGCCATTCGTCGATACGCACGTCCATTATTATGACCTGGCGGACCAGGATCTTTATTATGCATGGTTGCAGCCCGAATTCATCCACCCGATCCTCGGCGACATCGATGCCATCAAGGCGCTGCGCTACGACGCCGACGCCTACATGGCCGAGACGCGATTTTCCAACGTGACGAAGTGCGTACACGTTCAGGCCGCTCTCGGTATCAAAGACCCGGTGAAAGAAACCGAATGGCTCGAAGGCATGGCCCGTCGCACCGGTTACCCGCATGGCATCATCGCCCATAGCGACCTGGCCAGTCCCGAGTTGGAGGGCGAATTGGAGCGTCACATGGCGGCCAGCCCTCGAATGCGGGGGGTGAGGGATTTCGGCGAGGGTGATTACCTGGTAGACCCGGCCTGGCGCAGGGGATGTGCGGTGCTGGCCCGGCAGGGCCTGCTGTTGGGCCTGGACACGGTTTGGGAGAACATGGGCAAGGCCAAAGATCTGGCCAGGGATGTACCTGACTTGAAGATCATCATCGACCACGCCGGCTTTCCCCGGTCGCGCACTGATGAGTACTTCGCCAACTGGTCAGCAGCAATGACGGATTTTGCCGAGGCGGAAAACGTCTATTGCAAGATCTCGGGTCTCGGGATGTGTGACCCGAAGTGGACAGCCGAGAGCATTCGCCCGTGGGTGCTCCACTGCATCGACGCCTTTGGCGTCGATCGTTGCGTCCTCGGCTCCAACTGGCCCGTCGATAGGCTGTATAGCTCTTACGACGCCGTCGTCAACGCGTATGCCCGGGTCCTCAGCGCGTTTAGCGCGGCCGAGCAAGAGACCCTGTTTTGCACGAACGCCGAGAGCCTCTATCGCATTTAACTGGCCGTCCGGGCTCTGACGGCGCCGTGTTTCGGCTCCGACCGGAGCGGCGCACAGCTCCCCGCCACGGTGAAACCGGTTGGGAGCAGTACAGTTCTGGGCGGCAAACCAGCAAGGCCCTCGAGCAGCAGCTCGGCTGCCGACTCCCCCATGAGCCTGGGATCACGTGAGATGGTCGCCAGTGGTGGCTCGACAAACTCCGACAGGGCAACGGTGTCGCAAGTTATGAGCGACAGGTCGCGCGGGACTCGAGCCCGGTGGCTCCGGAGGGCTTGAAGCACCCCGACCAGGACCTGATTACCCCCGGCAATGATAGCCGTCGGCGGGTTGGCCGCAGTCAGTAAAGCTTCCGTGGCACTTTCGCCATGTTGGGCGCTGAACGACCCGCTCCGGACTAATACGGACACGCCCGGGGTACGTTTCGCAGTCCTGCGGATCGCTCCGGCGCGCTCACGCGCCGGGCGCACACGCACGTCCCCGTTGACCAAAGCTATGCGCCGATGGCCCATTTCCACCAAGGTGGCCATGGCCATCTCCATCCCCTTGGCGTGGTCGGACAATACGGCGGAGCTCCCGGGGAACTTCGACGGATCTCGGTCGACGAGCACGGTGGGGACGCCGGCCTTTTCGATGTCGTCGGCCGTCTCGTCACTGGACTCGTCCGTCAGTGACAGCAGCAGACCGTCAACGCGACGCTGTCGGAACAGGCGCACGTGCGACCGCTCGACGAGCGAGTCCTCTGCATTGGCCAGGAGCACCGTGTAGCCGGCGGCCCGAAGCCGCGTCTCGGCTCCGAGGGCGATTTCGGCGAAGAGCGGGTTCGATATGTTGCCCACGAGGAACCCGACGGTCATTGTCGCGCCCTTCCGAAGGCTTTGAGCGAGTAGATCGGGTTCATACCCAAGTGCAGCAACTGCGTCCAGCACGCGGTTGCGCATGAGGGTGCTTACATCCGGGTGCCCGGACAACGTCCGTGAGACGGACGAAAGCGCCACTCCGGCCCGGTCGGCCACCTGCTGCATACCCACCCTGGCGGGAACTTTGGATTGGCGACTTCGGTCCATGTCGCCCGTCACGAGCGACGCGTGCTTACCACCAGACCTCACCGCCGCACTCGATGGCGGTCGATATAGTCTTCGTCGAGCTCCCAACCCAGACCGGGCGCACCAGGCAGGACGACTTCGCCATCAACCAGTTGAGGCCGGTTGGCTATCAAGTTCCACCAGAAAGGGTCACGGTCCGGGTGGAAGCACTCGGCGACCGTGCCGTGGGGCTGACTGGCAATGAGGTGGGTGGAAACGTGGGGCTCCTCGTGATGGCCCATACGCACATCGTAAGTCATGGCCACGGCGGCCGCCCTGCGCCATTGGGTGGGGCCGCCCGACCACGATGCATCGAAGTTGCAGATATCGATCCCGCCCGCCTCCATGAGGTCCCGGCAGCCGGCCGGCGAGTATTCACTTTGTCCTGCGCATACGGGGATGCCGCCCACGGCGCGCACGTCTCGCAGGCTACGACGGTCGTTTTGCCATCGGACCGGCTCCTCGAACCACGCAATGTCGAGGTCGGCAATGCGCTTGCAGAGCTCGAGGGCCTCGGGCAGGGTATAGCCCTGGTTGGCATCTATGGCGAGCAGGAAGCCGGCGCCGCCGGCCTCACGAGCCTGCGCAACTCGCTCGGCATCCACTGCCGGGCTCGCCCCGCCGACCTTGAACTTGACGCCGGCGAGGCCTAATTCCTTGTAACTTGCCATCTCCTCAGCGATCGGTCCGAGGGGTTCTCCGTAGTAGCCACCAATTGCTATCAGCGGCACCCGATCTCGGAAGCCGCCCCACAGTCGCCAGAGTGGCTGACCGAGCGCCTTGCCGACCGCGTCCCAAATCGCGCTGTCGACCGCGGCCAGAGCAACGAGGCCGATACGACGGTCTCTCAAGATGTCAAAGGTCACGGGGAACACGGCATCCCAACAGCGTTCGGTGGCCATGGCGTCGTGCCCGACGATCACCGGGGCGATCTCTTCGCGTACAACCCGGTCGATCTCGAGCAAACTGGCGTCCTCGTCTCCGACGTAGGCCTCGCCGGTGACGCCGTCTGCCGTGCGAACGCGAGTGATCAATGTCG
>DATJUH010000257.1:0-13852 GCA_035502515.1 Acidimicrobiales bacterium | reverse complement strand
GCCGCGGCGACCGACGGGAAAATGCGGTCCTGGCCAACCTTTTCCAAGAGCCCGGTGGCCCTGGCCATGTCCTCCACCGGGTCGTGCACGTGCGCCAAGGCGAAATCGACGCCCTTTTGACCGAGGCTCTCGGCCAGTTTCCCAAGTTGCTCAGCACTCGTTATGTCGATCTCATCGTTCGCATCGAGGTCGAAGACCACGGCCTTTACGGAACTGCTCGACGAGCCGACGTCGGCTTCGACGGCGTCCCGGACCGCTTGCGCGTTGGCGTAGAAAAGTGGCGCGTCGGGCCTCACGACCAGCACCCCTGGTACCGGAACGGCGTCCGGGTGGCGCTCAATGTCCTCGAAGGTCCCCGGCCTGGCCGGCTCGGTGCCGAGCACCGACACCCGGGGCCGGCTGGCCCGGTAGATGAGCACGGCCAACGAGAACACGATGCCGATAATGAGGGCCGGGAGGACATCGAGGGTGATAACCGCTACCAGGGTGGCCATAGCCAACCAGAACTCGCGTCTTTTCAGCCGGTAGAACTGGCGCATCTCGGCCACCTTCATCAAGTGGTAGACGGCGTGGATGATCAGGGCGGCCAATACCGCTTCGGGGAGGTCGGTGAACAGCGGTGTCAAGGCCACCACCGTGACCAAGCTCAAAACGGCGGCAACCAGTGGCGAGACCTCGGTGCGGGCGCCGGCGCCGTCGTTTACCGCCGTCTGCGACAGGCTGCCGCCACAAGCCAGCCCGCCCAGGAAGGCGGAGCCGATATTGGCCAGCCCGAGGGCGATCATTTCCTGGTCAGGGACCAGCCGGTACCCGTGCTTGTCGGCGAAGTTCTGGCCTGCGCCCAGAGCTTCACTGAAAATGACCAGCATCATCCCGATCGAGCTCGGGATGAGCACCCACAGCTCGCTCAAGTTGAGGTGAGGCCATGCCACCGAGGGCAAGCCGGTGGGGATCTTCCCCACCGTGTCGACGCCGTGGTGCGAAAGGTTGAGCCCGGCAGACAGGGCGATCCCGACCACCAGCACGGCCAGGCCGCCCGGCACCCTCGGGATATACCGTTCGACCCCGAACAGAATGGCTAAAGCCAGCAGCCCGATAGCCAGTGTGGTGAGGCTGGTGTCGCCGAGGTGGGCGATCAAATGGGCCAGCTGGCGGACACTGTCCCCGCTCCCTTTTTTCAACCCGAAGAGCTTCGGCAGCTGGCTGATAGAGACGAAAATGGCCAACCCGAAGATAAAACCCTCCATTACCGGCCTGGACAGGAAAGAGGTAATGAACCCGAGCTTGCACATCCCCGCCAGCACTAAGAACAGCCCGGTAATAAGGATCATGCCTGCCGCCAGGGTGGCGTAACCGTGGACGACATCCGGCGACAGCGCCGCAGTCGTCACGGCGGAATAGATCAAGACGGCGGACGCCGAAGTGGCGGCCACTACCAGGTGCCGCGACGTCCCGAAAATGGCGTACAGAGCAAGAGAAGCAAGCAGGGTATAGAGGCCGGCCTGCGGCGAGAGGCCGGCCAGGCTGGCGTAGGCGATCATCTCGGGTATCAGGAGGCCCCAAATGGTGAAACCGGCGACGGCGTCGCTGGACAACCACGACAACTGGTACCGCGGCAGCCAACTGACGATGGGGACAAACCGGGTGACCCAGGCTGGGGTCTTTGCCTGTTTGGGGGCGGCGACGCTCATTTGGGCCAAAGGGCTTGGCTTGCCTGCGTCGAGGTCACCAGCGGCCCCTACCGCCCGCCACGTCCACGCCGGATGACATTAGCAAGCCCTACGGCCCCTCAGGTGCGACCCGGAACCGCCTGAGGGGCGAAGCGATCTAGGCCGACGGCCTGTGCCGGGCTGTCTCACGGTGACGACGCTGGTCTCCAGCTGCTACGTCGAGACTCTCAGCCGTCCGAAGTCGAGATCATCGGCGTCCCGCGCTCAATTGGCCTGTATCGTCCCGTCGGGGGAACCCGTCTGGGCCGGCGGTCCAAGCCTTCCGGTCAGCTCGGTAGTGCCCGTTTCCTCCCGGCGCGCGGCGGCCACGACGGATCCGGCTTGCCAAACCGCAACTTCGTAGACGGCCAGCACGACGACCACGACGAGGAACCACCATCCTGGAGCAAACAACAGCAAAATTGCCCCCACGACGGCTCCCGCCGCCTGCAGGGCCCGGTGGTGCTCGGCCACCCAGGTCACCGTGGCCGCATCGCCGCTGTGGCGGGCAAGGCCCCGGACCAGACCACGTGTTCCGTGCGCGATTTGTTCACGCCCGGAACGGGCCCATTTGTAAGGGCCGGTGATGAGGAGGAGGGCGGCGGCGACCAGCGCGATAATTAATAGCCACCAGGTCGCCGTGGCCAAGCCCCTGAGCACCTGGTGGACGATGTCCGCTCCGGCGGCGCGGTTGGCCGGGCTGAGCGAGCTGACGACCCGGGTCTGGATCCACGTTTCCGCCCGTTTCTCTATGACCATGGCCACGGCGGTGCCGAAAAGGACCTGCAAAAGTGTCCGGCGCCGGTTTGGCGACAGCCACAGGGTGCCGGCGATGACCAACAGGGTAAGTAGCGGCAAGAGCCAGTAAAGGACGTCGAGCAATTGCACGGCATTTGTGGCCACATCCAGAGAACTGGACCTGGCCAATTCGATCTGACCGAAGTCGGCCGGCAGGTCGACACCCAGGGCCCTCGACAGCGTCGCCCGGATCTCAGCCGGGATCTCTCCGCTGGTGATGGCCGGGATCGTGACATTGCGCCCAAGCAAGCCCGACGCCAATGACTGCACGTCTCGCAGGGCCGTGTTCACAAGGGGGAGGACGTTCAGCACCACCTCCCCGTTGCTGATCACCAGGACGTTGCTCTGCCCCCTGAGGGCGGCGAGCACCTCGCGGTGGGCGGCTTGCAACGCCGCGAACCAAACCGCCCGGAACTGCGGGGACCGGATAACGTTCCGCACCTGGTCCTGGACAAAGCTCTTGGCGGCACCCGTCAACGGCGCGGCCAGGAATGCCGCCCGTGATGGGAGGACCTGCGTGAGCCGGTGCTCGATGTCGACGGCGGCAAAAATCTGGTCTGTAACCTCGACGCTCATGGCTTCGGTAACAGACGGCTTGTCGATGACCGGCCCGACCGCGGCTACGAAGCCGCTGGTAGTAAGTACGGTCTGGTGGGCCCACACCGTCATGGCCGACAGGAAAATAAGCACGCAGCACACGCCGGCGAGCAACGCCGCCATAGCCCGGCGCAGGTGTTGGCCCCCGCGGGACGACCTGGCGTCGAGTTGAGCCTGAAGAAGAGTTTGTTCCGCTTGAAGGCGACGAACCTCCGCACGGAGCTGGTCAAGCTCTGAGGGTGCGACGGCGTCCGCTTCGCCGGGGCCCGGCGAACTCTCAACGCTCACGTCATCAGGCCGGGGAACCTGGCCATTTCCTCGTACCAGTCCTGAGTACGCCGCCCGTCAGGAGGGCACGAGCAGCTATCAGCAGAATCTAGTGCCTCGACTGGGCGTTTTCAGTTCGAACAGGCCCGGGAGCGCTATGACCCCGAGTACGGAGACACTACGGTGAGCCCCCCGGTGCCGGGCACGGCCACTGCCCCCGTACCGCCATAGCCGTCCTTGCCCACTTGAGCCATGGTCTTGAACGGGTACAGCGCTCCCGAATAGCTCACGTACACCTTCCCCGGGGCTCCCAGCAGCACCCCGCCGGCAATTGCCGCAGCCCTCTGAGCCATCCCCACCGAGCCCGTAAGCACCTTGGCCTTATCCGCTTTTTGCACCCTCAGGAGGCCGGTGGGCGACGAGATCCCAAATGCCCTACCGCCGGCGAACACGTAGAACGTCCCGGACGAGTCGACGATGGCGCCGTCGGCGCGGGTCGTGACCGCGCTGGCAGCCGAGCCTTGTGCGCCGGCTGCAGAACCGACCTTCAGGCCGCCCAGGCTGGGCACCGTCACGACCAAGTCCGGGTCATACCCATCCAAGATCAACTGGTTCCCCGTAGAGAAGCCATGCAGTTCGCCGTCAGTCCCGGCGAAATAGATGGTGGCATTGCCGTTTACGGCCCCGGTAGTGAGCATGGTGCCAGGGCGCGGCGCCCTTGAAGTAGGGGCGCTCGTGCCGGCGGGGGCAGGAGTCACCTTGGCGTGGTCGACCTTCTCGAGCGCCGCCAGTTCACTGGCCGACCCCGGAAAGGCGCGCCCACCAGCAAAAACGTAATCGTGGCCGGCAAAACTGACGATCGCCCCGTTTGGGTAGCTCTGGCCTGAGTGCGGGAAGGGCTTGGACGGCACCGTATTGGCCGCGGGCGGCGTAGTCGAGGTCGTGGGGACGGCCACGAAAGGTGGGACCGCGGTACCGGTGAGGGTGGTAGTCGTCGGGCTGATACTGGTGGTCGTCGTGGGCGGTGCCGCGCTCACGATCAGCGTGACCGTTGCCGGGGCGGAGACGTAACCGAGGTTGTCCGTGAGCGTGTAACTGAAGCTGTCCGTGCCGATGAACCCGGCCACAGGGGTATAGGTGAACGAACCATCCGGGTGGACGACAACGGTTCCATCGGTGGCGGTGGCGGTCAGCTCGGCCGTCCACGAGTTGCTCCCGGGGTTGTCGTCTACCACCCCGGACTGCAGCGTCCCGGCCGGTTCCGTGAGCTCGGCGCCCACGGTTGTGGTGAACGACTGGGCCAGCGCCAACGGGATGCCCTCTTGGACCGAGCCGGCATCGCAGGCCTGACCGGTCTCGTTCGCCACGCCGCGCTGGTCGGTCGCCGGGCAGAGGGTAACCAAGGCGTCGTCGAGGTCGACGGAAGTGTTGTCCGGGACGATAGCCAGAGCCGGGTTGCCCGGAAGGGGCAAAACGGTCTCGGTCGAGCCCCCATTGTTGGCGAGAGGCCCGAGGAAGCCGGCCAGGCCGGCGCCGTCGTTGTCGTTGTCGGTGCCGGCCGGAGTGGCCGAGAAGCAGCTGGTGCCGGAGCCCACGTTGTAGCCTTCGTCATTCCAGGTGCCACCACCCTGTGCGCAGCTGCCGCTAAAAATGTCGGCTGCCACCCAAACGGTGCCAGTGCCGCCGTCGTAGCCGTTGGCGAACGTCCCGCCGCTGCCGCCCGCGCTGTTGCCGGAAAACGTGCTGGCGCTGACGACAAGGGTGGTCGAACCACCGTCGTCCCCGTTGTCAATGGCCCCACCATTGAAGTTGACGGTGGAGTTGTCCGAGAAGGTCGACGTGCTGACGGTGGCGGAACCCTTGCCGCTGTAGTCCCCGCTGTCGATGGCGCCCCCGCTGCCACTGGCGCTGTTGGCCGAGAAGGTCGAGGTCGTCACGTCCAGGGTGCCGGTACCCGAAGCGTCCGCGCTGTTGATCGCACCGCCGGTCCCGGAACTGGCCGCGTCGTCCGAAAACGTCGAGCCCGACACGGTCAAGGTGCCCTTGCCGTCGTTGTCACCATTGTCGATGGCCCCGCCGTTGTGGGCGCCGGTGCTGTTCCCGGAAAGCGTCGAATTGGTCATAGTCAGGGTGCCTGTACCACCGTCGTCGCCGTTGTCGATGGCCCCGCCGTCGTCGGTGGCGCTGTTGCCGGTCAACGTGGAACCGCTGAGGCTCAGGGTGCCCGTGCCGGTGTCGTTACCGTTATCGATGGCGCCGCCGTTGACACTGGCGCTGTTGCCGGTGAAGCTGGAGTTGGTCACATCGAGGGTGCCCACCGACCCTCCGGAGGTGTCCCCGCTGTCGATGGCGCCACCCCACCCGGCCGTGTTGCCGGAGAACGTGGTCCCACTGACGTTGAGGATGCCGGTGGCGGAGTCATCCCCGCTGTCGATGGCGCCGCCGTCATAAAACGCGTTGTTGTCGGAGAAGGTGGAGCCGGTGACGGTCAGCGTCCCGCTGGCGCTGTAGTCGCCGCTATCGATGGCGCCTCCGTCGTCACTCGTGGCCTTGTTGCCCGAGAACGTCGAATTCGTGACAACCAAGGTGGCGGTGCCACCGCTTTGCTCGCCGCTGGCAATGGCGCCGCCGTCCTGGCTGGCGGTGTTATCTGAAAACGTGGAGCTGATCACGTTGAGCGTCCCGGTGCTGGAGAACCCGTTGGCGACAGCCCCTCCGTACGTGGCCGTGTTGTTGGAGAACGTGCAGGCGGTGACCGTCAGGGTGCCGCCGGCATCGTTCTGGATAGCACCACCAGGAGCACCAGATGTGCCGTCGGCGTTCTGGAAAGTCACCCCGTCGATGTCGACGAAGACGGGGCTGCTGATTGTTAGGACCGGCCCGTCGCAGGCCGAGGTGGAGCACGGGCTCGAGTTGCTACCGCCGTTGCCGTCGAGCGTGGGGTTGGCCACGCCGCTGGCCGGCTCGATAGTGAGCGGCGCGGATGCCGAGGTCCCGCTCGTGCTCACGGTCCAGTTCCCGATGTAGTCCGCCTCGCCCGTTGCCGTACCGCCCGGGGTGGCGAGGTAGACAATGTCGCCGGCAGCCGCCCCCGACAGCGCTTCGGCCAGGGTGCATTCGTCCGAAGTGGTCGTTGTCTGCGGGCAGGCCGATGGCGTCCCGGCGGCACCGCCTCCGGCGTAGGCGTACCACGCGGTGCCGGCCGCCGAGGCCGGGGCGGCGCCAACGGGGCTGAGCGCCGTCACCGCCAGGAGTGCAAGTCCCGAGCCGGCAGCTGCCACTTGCCTGAGGCACCTGGAGAACCGAGGCAGGACAAAAGCGCTGCCGCGCCCCGGCTTGCTAGTGCCGCCCCCGGCGGGAACGTCATGGCCATCGCCGTTCTTGCTCACTTTTCCTTGCCTACCTTCCTCGTGTCCTCCCCGAGACGCGAAACGACACTGGTGGAGCGGGCCGCCAAGCCTGCTGGCCGACGTTACCCCTATCCGTAGGCTCCAGCGCGCGTACGGCGGGCACTAGTCCCAAAACGGGCCAGCTCGGTCGAAACGTCTGGCCACCGCACAGTGTGGCGACCACGGGTGCGGTGCCGGACCGGCGGGTTCGGGCCGGTGGAAGGAGGGCCAACAACTGCCCCTCGACCTTGCCGTCGCCCTCGTTCCCGGGCCGTGTGAGCCGGACCGTGGGAGCCGGACCGTGTGAGCCGGACCGTGGGAGCCGGGAGGAGGTAGGCCGACGCTATGGCAAGAGGGCGCGCTAAGACAGTCACCATGCGGCAATTACGTGACAACTCAGGGTCATCTGTGAAAGTGGGAGGTCGAGTGGAGCCGTACACCAGGTACAGCATCGGCTGTGCGCTGGTGTGGGCCCTCGTCCTGGCAGCGCTTTCCGCGGCCGGGAAAAAGGACCAATTACGTAAGGTCCTGCCTGTTTTCGGTGGGTGGTGGATGGGCTGGTCCTCGGCCACGATCGCTCGCTACGTCTATCCCCCACCGAAATCTTGAACCGTTTCCGAGGGGGCCTCATTTCATAATCGCCCGAAATGAAGCGAGCCCTCCCGGCGGGTACCGGGAGGGCTCTTCGGGCGGGTTCAGGCGCCGCGTTTCGATGGTTTCGGGCCCGGCAGTGTTCTTCTGTGGTGTGCGCACCGCCACGGCGGGAAGATGGTGAGGGCCGTCCCCGCTAGCCGATACGCTTGTGCGCGCCAGGTGTTCTTATCGTTACCCGGGCGCGCAAAGTCATGGAGTCACGGCGAGGGGCGCCGGCCAGCCGGCGAGGACGGGGCGGCACAACAGAGGCGGCGGTACGGTCGCCAGCCGTCTAGTACCCGGGGGCGGCATTGGCCGGCGCGTGGTCCGGCCCGGGGCTTTTGCCAGTGGTGTCGTACAGGATGACCGGGGTCCCGATCGGTGCCAGCGGGAACAGCCAGTCCGCATCTGCATTACTGATACGCACACAACCGTGGCTGGCGGGGTACGCCGGCACGCTTGGCGACCCGTGGATGGCCCAGCCCTTGTAGAAGTACATCGGGTTGTGGAGCGTCCCCAAGGGCGCCCGCTCATCGCCGGTCAGCTTGCGGATCACGGTGAACGTCCCCACCGGCGTATACGCGACATCTTTACCCCCGCCCGGGACGGTGTAGGTTTCGCCGTTACCGGTAGATACGTTCAGCGTTATCACCGGTTTTGACGCGAGCACGACGAACGCGATCTGACGGGCGATGTCTACCTCGATCCGCGGGACGGGCAGGCCGCGGCGCGGTCCGGCCCCGGTTGGGTGAGCCAGGGCCGCTTCCACCTGCGGGCCAACGGTCCCATCGCGTGCGAGCCCATTGCGTTTCTGGAAAGCAAGGACGGCTGACGCCGTGCTGGCACCGAAAACACCGTCCTCAACGCCTGGCCTATAGCCGAGCTCCGTCAGCCTCTCCTGCAGGAGGGTAACCTGAGGTCCCTCGCTGCCCAGCTTCAGGAGCTGGTCGGGGACGGTCGACGGGGGCGACCCAGACGTCGGTGGACCAGTGGTCGGTGCTGTGGTGGGTACGGTGGTGGAGGGCGGTTCGGGGACGTCTTTGTCATAGAGGTTGGCGAACGCGCCGGCCGTCTCGGGGCCGTAAAACCCATCTGCCGTGATATGTGTTTTCCGTTGAAGGGCCTCGACGGCGGCCAAAGTGACCGGTCCGTATTGGCCATTGATGGTCCCGTTGAAAAGTCCCACATCCGTCAGGGCCGATTGCAGGGCTTGGACCGCGACCGAGGACCCGCCCTTGCCCTTTGCCAGCGCGGCGGCCGTCGTCGGGCCAAGAGCTCCTCGCTCGGGCGCAGGAACTTCATGCGCCGTCTGGAACTTTCTCAGCGCCGTCTGGGTCGCCGGCGTAAATTGGCCATTAACGGGGCCAGGCTGGTAACCCAGGTCGAGAAGCTCCAGTTGCAGGCTCGACGCGATCACTTCAACGCCCTCGCTGGGCGAGTCCAGCTCGGGTACGGTCGTGGTGGGAGAGGTGGTCGATTTCCCCGACCCGCAAGCGGCCAAGCACGCGGCACACACCAGTGAGGCAATGAGCAAAATAGCGACGCGGCGCCCGAGGGCGGGCCCGGCCGGTAGGGCCGTCTTCACCGACATCCACGCAGTGTAAAACGACTACGGGACATCGACAAAGCTTCCCCGGCGGGACAGGCTATTGCCGCCCCGGCCCGCTCCTAACGCGCCGCGGGCTATCTCTTGACGAAAGTGAGTACGACGTGCTCCGACGTACCCAGGCCGGGCGTCGTGTACTCGCTCCGGTCTTGCAAGTCGTAACCCAACTTGCCCCAACGCAGGATGGTCTGGTCTATGCCATCGGGCGGCGACGTGGCCAGGTCAATGTCGACCACCTGCTCGAAACCCGTGGGTGCGTTCCTCAACCAGGCCCGCTTCCTGAACATCAGCACGGTAGGAACCCAAAGATGGAGCCAACAATTACAACACAGGCGCCAGCGACCACTCGACCACCTCAGGCCACGCTATCGAGGATCTTTCCTCTCCGTCTTTGGCCATCACGATAGCAACGCGTATGTGCACTCTCAGTATGTGCTCCGGCGCTTCGGGGGCATCGACAACTTGCTTCACTCTTCTGCGGTACCGTGCGGCCATGCCCGGAAGAGCACCTCTCGCCGTCCTCGTGGGCGGCGCACCCGGTTCGGGTAAGACCACTTTGGCCGGTACGCTCAGCATCTTTTTGGACCTGCCGGTGCTCCACAAGGACCAGCTGGTGCATGGCAGGTGGCGCACGCTGTCATGTGCCGTGGAGCTGGGAGAAGCCGGCGTTGAGCCCTTCTTCCAGTCGATGGAGCTGTGGGCCGGAGCGGGAATAAGTTTCGTCGCGGACCAGACCTTCTACCCCGGGGTCAGTGAACGGGATATCACCTCGCGCTTGGCCCCGCTGACCACCCTTGTGCAGGTGCACTGCTTCAGCGCTGATTCGCTCGACCGTTGGGAGCAGAGGATGCGCGGGGGGCCACTGTGTGGCGAAGCCCGGCTCAACAAGTTGATGCCGGTGGTAAAACGGCTCACTGCCGAACTGGCAAAACCGCTGCACCTAGAGTGCCCCACCTTCGTAGTCGACACGGACGAAGGCTATCGCCCTGCGCTCGAACAACTCGTGGCCGATATCGACGCCATCTATAGCCGCCCGAAGATCCATGAACTCGACCGGTGATCGTCACCGCCCCGTGGCGGGCAGGGCGTCGGTGACCTTGCCGGGTATTGGTGCCTGCAGCCGGCACGAGGGTGGCGAACAGTGCCACCGGAACGTCTACACAGTTTTGCGGGTCGCTGAGCCGTCGAAATTGTGCCCGTCGCTGAGGAAATCCCGAAGTGCCAGCGGCGTTGACGCCACGATATCGCCTCGATGCAGTCCCCCCGCAAGCGGCCCCGGCGCAAGCGGCCCCGGCGCAAGCGGCCCCGGCGGAAGCGCCCCCGGCGGAAGCGCCCTTTCGGTGAGGAATGTGCGCGCCAGGTGTTCTTATCGTTACACCAGCGCGCACAGATCGGGCTGATCGTGGCCGTAGGGCGCAGGAAGACCGTGGCCGTGGCGGTGTGGCCGCCTTCACGCCCTACAAGCGTGTCCCGCGCCGGTACTTGACACGATGCTGTAAAGATCGAGTTACGACTATGGATGACCAGACTGCGTATGACCAGACTGCGTACGACCAGACTGTGGATGACCGAACGGGTGTCGGCGGGAGCGGTCCCGAAGCACCTCCGGAGCCGGCGGGCGCCGGTGCGATAACCGGGGACCTGGTCACCGAGACCATCGAGTACGACGGCGGGCGACAGGTCACGGCATACATCCCATTAGATCCTCCCGAGGCCGTCGTGTTCGCCGGCGACGGTCAGCTCATCTCGCCGTGGGGCAATTTTCTCGAGGCGGCCGACGTACCGCCCACCATGGTCGTTGGCGCCCATCGGACCTCCGACGAGACGCGGCGGCTCCATGAGTACTCGCCGCCCTTTGACGCAGAACGGTTCGCGGCCCACGAGAGGTTCTTCGTCGACGACGTCCGCCAATGGGTACGCTCGCGGTTCAGAGTGGCGCTGCCCAGCGAGCGCACCGCGGTGTTCGGTGTGTCGGCGGGTGGAGAGCTGGCGCTGGCCGTCGGGCTCCGGCACCCCGATATCTACGGCGCCATTTTCTGTGCATCGCCGGGCGGGGGTTACCGACCGCCTGCCGTAATGCCGAGTTCGATCCCGCGCTCGTACCTCGTCGCCGGGACGCTGGAGCCGTTCTTTCTCGAGAACGCCACCCGGTGGGCGACGGCGTTGAGTGGTGCGGGTGCTGACGTTGTCATGACGGAACGGGTTGGGTCGCACGGCGGCACGTTCTGGAGAGAAGAGTTCCCGCTGATGGTGGCGTGGGCCTTTGGAGGGACGCAGGTGCCCGCATAGAGCCAGGGGCACCTAGCGCGCAACGGTCGGAGGAACCCGAAGGGGATCGAGGTTCGGTGCTCGCAAGCAACGCGGCAATGACAGGATCAATGCGGTGAAGCCGCCTCCAGGAGCGCCAGATTGGCTCGGGGTCTTCACCGCCGCCGAGCGCCCAGACCTCTGGGAGCATGTTCGGGCGGAGCGCTCCTTCGATGGTGTGTGGCCTGAGTACAACCTCCACGGCAACCACACCGGCCGCTATTTTGGCGCCATCTTCCCCAAGTACGCCGACCTCCAGGCCCTCGTGGTTGACGAGCGCACCGGTGAGGTAGCCGGGCGCGCCCGCACGATACCCTTCGCCTGGGACGGCACCCTGGAGGACCTTCCGGCCGGGATCGACGCCATGGGGCTCCGGGCCGTGGATGGCCACGATGTGGCCAACACCCTCTCCGCCCTGGCGGCCGAGGTCCTCCCTGATTACCAGGGCAACGGGCTCAGCAAGCTCATAATCGAGGTCATGGCAGCAATGGCCACGTCCGCCGGGCTGGCCCCACTGTTGGCCCCGGTCCGGCCTAATCGGAAGCACATCTACCCGCTCACGCCCATCGAGCGTTATGTGGCTTGGCAAAGAAGCGATGGCCTTCCTTTCGACCCGTGGCTGAGGGCACACGTCCGATTGGGGGGACGGGCCATCCGCTGCGAGCCGCGCTCGATGGAGATCACAGCCCCGGTCGGCGACTGGGAAGCGTGGGCACAAATCGACTTTCCAGAAGACGGCCTTTACGTATTCCCTGAGGGGCTGGCACCTCTAACCGTCGAAGACGGGCTGGGCGCATACTGGGAGCCGAACGTGTGGGTGCTTCATGCTGTTTAACTCAGCACTGCCACCTTTGAAATGACAACGGCGAGGAGTAACGGCGCCTCTTGGGCCATGGAAGGGCAGCCTCTATTTACCCAGGTTTTACCCAAGGGGGCCCCTGCCACCTCAAGCGCGTGAGGACAAATTCCGAGGGCCCGAAATGCCGGCCACCGCCGGTAATTGACGCCAGCTCTGATAGCCCCGGTTTTATTGACTTAATCGTGAGCATCGTTGGGTCGAGCACTGACCTGCCTCAGATGCAAAGCAAGAGCTGGACAATGCTTGACCGCCCGTCGTGCATCAGCCAAAAGGTGCTCCGGGATGGCGGTGGGGTTGATCATTGGGAATCCCCAGTCGTCGAGGGTGATGTGCTCCGGGAGCAGCTCGGCACAAATGCCATGGCCGTCGCAGGCGATGGGGTCGAGGGTTAGGTGCGTGCTCATTACCATGGCTCCGGTGCGGGTGTAGGCAGCAGGTGGCGCCGGGCTCGGGAACAACCACCACCCATGTGCTCCTGGACTTCGTCCGCGAAAACCTCGAGAGCGGTGCGGAGGAACCCGACGGCCCCGTCGGGCAGGCCGCACCCGCCCCGCCCTTCGATCATGTTCGCCCAGCGCATTAGCTTCCCTGGCCCGGCCGGCCCGGCCGGCTCGGAAGGGCCGTCGGTGAGGCGGGTGGTGCTGTGGGCCAGGTCGCGCAAGCCCCAGGTGCAGGCCCCGCACTGGCCGGCGCTGTTGGCCGCGAACCATGTGGCGACGCCAGCCGCCTCGGCGACGGCGCAAGTCGTGTCGTCGAGAACGGCGATGACCCCACAACCAAGAGATAGCCCCGAGGCCCCGAGGGAGACAGAGTCGAGGCTCAACCCGCTCATCTTCCCGGCGCTCGCCCAGCGCCCGTAGTAACCGCCCAGGAGTACGGCCCGGGGCCGAGTGGCGCCGGCGTGCGCCATTACTTCGTCGAGGCGCCACCCGTGGGCGACCTCGTACACGCCCGGACGAGCGACGCTCCCGGCGACGGTGACCAGCGTGGTGCCCGGGTCCTCCGGGGTGCCGATTTCCCGGTACCACTCCGGCCCGTAACGGGCGATAAGCGCCAGATGGGCGAGCGTCTCTACGTTGTCCACCAGGGTCGGACGCCCGTTGACACCCCGGACGAACGGCCGGCCCATGGCCGGTTTGCCCGGGCCGCCGTTGACGAGGTTGACCAGGGCGGTTTCCTGGCCAGACAGGTACCGGCGGGGCGCAGTGAGCAGCTCGACCCGATCGTCGCCGCGTTCCGAAAGAGCCCGGCGCACCGAGGCTTCCACTACCGGGTTGCCGTGCTCGAAGCAGAGGATGCGTCGTTGGGCACCCACCATGTCAGCCGCCAGCGCCAGGCCATCCAAGACGAGATGGGGGGCATGGGTGAGCAGCACCTTGTCCTTCTCCGACAACGGCTCTCCTTCGGTGCCGTTGGCAACTACGGCGGTGCTTCGGCCGGTCGCCGCTACAGTTGCGATCTTCTGGGCGGTGGGGAACCCCGCCCCTCCCCTGCCTCTGAGGCCCGCTTGTTCGAGGCTCAATAAAAGGCTGCTCGACGTGGGTGGGAGGGGCCCATAGCGAGCTACATGAGTGCCGAGGTCAGGGCCGGCGGCCAACAGCCGGCGTAGGGCGGGGCCGGCCGTGGTCCCGGTGACCGGCGAACGCAGCGCGGTGGCGCTCACGAGAGGCTCCTCCCGGCCGAGACC
>DATJUH010000256.1:0-3811 GCA_035502515.1 Acidimicrobiales bacterium | reverse complement strand
GCATAGTTGCTCACGCTCGTGGTCGCCCGTGGAGCCACGTCGCCCCGCACGCTCGTTGGGTCGAGCCGCGTTCGTCCGCTCAGCTCGTCGACGCAGCGGGCGCAGTGGCAGGCCAGCCGGAGATCCCTCACATCGACGTTGTCGCGCCTTCCGTCCTCCCAGAGCAGTGAGAGAGTCCTCGGGCCCCCACGGCGAAAACCGACCGGCGTGGTCCGGGAACCGGAGGCCTGTACGGCGTTTTCGGCCCACGCCGGTGCCTCTTCGTCTGTGGCCCAAGTCCACACGAACGGTCTGATCGTGCTGACCGGGAGACCTTCGAGCTGCCCGGAGAGCTCGGCGGCGACCGTCAAATAGGCCTGGCCCGCCACAGAACCAAGCTGGTCGAAGACAATTGGGCGTCCTTCGTCGCCACCGGCGACGATGTCGGCCTCGAGCGGTATCACACCGAGGAACGGGACACCGGTCTGGCGGCTCATCCACTCGCCGCCACCCTTGCCGAGCACGTCCGTACCCATGCCGCAGTGCGGACAAGAAAAACTGCTCATGTTCCTGATAACCCCGAGTATGGGGACGTGGACGGCCTGGAACACCCGCAGCCCTCGTCGAGCGATCTTCAGGCTCACATGCTGTGGAGCCGCACGATGACTGGACAGCGGGAGGCTTTGAGCCAGTGTGAGCTGGGTGTCGCCGGTCCCGGGAGGGAGGTCCACGATCAGGTAGTCGAGGTGGCCCCAGTCGACGCCGCCCACGAACATATGCAGGTATTTCGCCACCATCGGCCCCCGCAGGATGGACAGGTTGTCGTCGCCGCCGAGCAGGCCCATCGAAACCGCCTTGAGCCCGTGGCGGACCGCCGGCACAGCTTTGCCCTCGGGGGTCGTCTCCGGCTGGTGGTAAGTGGGAAGGCCCAGGGTCGCGGGGGCACCTGGGCCCAGGATGTCGGCGTCGAGAAGCCCAACATCGCTACCGGCCCGGACGAGCGCCAGCGTCAGGTTGACGGCTACTGTCGACTTCCCTACACCGCCCTTGCCGCTACCGACGGCGATAACGTGCCTGATCCCTGGCAGTTTGTCATGACCGGTGTTGGAACCGAACGACGTCGAGCAACGTGAAGACGGCCGGTGCGATCTCCTCACATAGCCCGTCCCCGGTGCACAAGTCCTGATCGTGAAACGGGCCGGGAGGGGTCAAGCCCAACCTTCCGAGGTCGTCCTTGTGGCGGTTAGCGTTAGGCGGGCAAGGCCCACTGGGCGTCCGCGTGTGAACGGTGCCGAATGTTGGGCGCGCGGCCCGAGAAATGCGAAGTTTGAAGAGGAGTCGACGCGTATCCACGGGATTGTGCGCAACGACGCCCGCCCCGGGACACCGCCTAATACGCGGCCAGATTACCGAGGCAGGACGGGACTTTTCTGTGCTCCATCCTCCGGGCGCGGTCGTCTTGTCCGCGGCCGAGCCGAGCGCCGAGCCCTTTGCTGCACCGCGTGGTTGGCCGCGGCAGCCACCTATCCCGTGGCAGGCTGGAGCCATGCAAATTGGCGCCGTCTACCCGCAGAACGAGCTTGGAGGAGACCCGACCGCCGTTGGACGGATGGGGAAAGCGGTCGAGGACCTGGGCTTTGACTACCTGCTCGCCTATGACCACGTGCTCGGAGCCGTTCACGCCGGCCGGGCACGTCAGCTGACGGGCCCCTACGCCGAGCGCGACCCGTTCCACGACCCGTTCGTGATGTTCGCCTATCTGGCCGGCATCACGGAGCGGATCGGTTTCGCCACGGGGGTACTCGTCCTCCCCCAACGCCAGACGGCGCTCGTGGCCCGGCAGGCGGCCGACGTCGACCTCCTGACCGGCGGCCGGCTCCGCCTCGGCGTGGGTGTCGGCTGGAACTACGTCGAGTACCAGGCCTTGGGGCAGGACTTCGGTACCCGCGGGGCCAGGCAGGAGGAGCAGATCGAACTGCTCCGGAGGTTGTTCACAGAACCTGTCGTCGAGTTCTCGGGCCGCTTCGACCGGGTCGACAGAGCCTCACTTGTGCCAAGGCCGGCGCGGCCCATCCCGATTTGGCTTGGTGGGTCGGGCGAAGTGGCCTTCGCCCGCGCCTCCCGGCTGGCCGATGGCTTCATTTTTTTCGGCGGCGGCACCGACCACGCCGTCGACGCCTGGGACCGGCTGCGCGACCGAGTGGCCGGCCTCAACCGGTCGGTCGACGACTTCGGCGGGGACTATGTGGCACTTCCTCGGGGCGGCATCGACCACTTAAAGACAGAGGCCGATGCCTGGCGCGAGGCCGGAGGTTCCCACATCTCGGTGGTCACGACGGGCCTGGGCCTGGGCTCGGTCGACGCCCACATTGACTACCTGGCCTCTGCCGCAGACGTGCTCGGCTTGTCGTGACGGCGCCGATGCGGTGCACGTACCGGTCTGTCGAGCCCCGCCGCTGCGCGGCCCGGGGGCCACGAGGCGCTCTTTCTTGGACTCCGACCGGGGCACGAGCTTTATCCTGGTGAAACCGGCGTACCCTCGTCAACTGCCAGTCGCCGAAGCTGCTACTGGGATGGCGGCCCCGGGTACCGCTCAGGGATCGCAGATAATAAGGCGAGCAGGTCCGAGTTGCCACGCAACCCAAGGCGGCCGCATAAAACCAGAGAGCAATTTCGACACTAAAACGCCGGTGTCTTCAACCGAACATGACCCCAACTCAAGTGGTGCTCTCTTGGATTATCAGCAGGCCGCCTATTATCTCTGTACTATGTCGCTGATCGTTCCTTTTACTTCATCGGGAAAATTTTGAGCGAGTACGTGTGATATACGCGGCCGCGGGCGAAACGGCGGCGGCGTCTTGACCGCACTGACTCAAGCATCGTCGGCGGGCTCTCCGCTCCCGAGGGATCTAGTGCCGGTAGTGAGAAGCTCCTCGATCCGGGCCAGTCGGTTGTTGATCTCGGCCAACCTGGCCTCTGTTGTAGCCCGGCCGGCGGCGGGGTCTTCATGCCTCCGCCGGGCGGCTTGCTCGACGAAGCTCGATGACACTTGGGCAGTCACGACTGCCAGGGTCAGTATGCCAATCGCCATGATAAAGACAGCTGTGACCCGCCCTTGGGGGGTGACCGGGACGTAGTCGCCGTACCCGACGGTGGTGACCGTCGCCACCGACCACCACAACGACTCACCGAGCGTGTGGATGTTCGACCCCGGCGCATGCCGCTCGAACAGGTAGACGATAGTCGCGCCGTTTAGGACCAGGACCGACGCAGCTAGCAGGAACCGCCAGAGGTTGCCCCGCCTGAAAATGGACCTGAGCAGGCGGAGGCTGAAGATCAGGCGTATGGGCGGCAGTGGGACCGAGAGCACGCCGACAGGGTGAGTTAGTAGGTAAAAAAGATGACGTTTAGCCAGAGTGGCCCGGACCGTCATGTCGATGGCGTAGATGACCGACACACCAATCCGGACGACCAGCGCGATGGTCGAGATGTGGTGCGCGCTCCCGAAGTCGGTGTACGGCACCACGACGACCCACAGTGTGAGTAACGCCAGAAGGTCGAGCGGCGTCCGGGTCCTGGCCAGGTAGACGCCGAGCCGACCACTAGGGTCCTCGTTTTCAGGATGGCGGCGCTCATCTAGCTGGTCCATCTCATCTGACGGTGCTTTGTCCCTCATGAGACCAGAGTTGCACTACGGCTCTGGCGGTGCAGCCAAGAGGGAGTCAAGAAGGATAACGAGGCACCTCGCCCGATGGCGGTTCACGCGAGCGGAGTGTCCCCGGTGCTCACTTCGCCGGCGTGAGCCACCAAACAGCCTGCCAAAAAGACAACG
>DATJUH010000255.1:0-6259 GCA_035502515.1 Acidimicrobiales bacterium | reverse complement strand
CGAACAGCGGTACCTCCACCATCATCTCGCCGGTGCCCACCAGCTGCTGGGAAGGAGGTAGCCGAGCCCCGTGGCGTCCTCGACGGCCCAGGTGGGCTCTGGCCAGGCCCTGAGACTGCCTGAGCTGCCGCCCTCGTCGTGGGATTTCGTGGTCATGCTGTGACCAGACGAGGGTTCAGGGCTCTGGCGCTCTGGGAACTATCTTCCAAAAGCGTGGGGGACGTCGGCTCCAGGGACGAGGACGACCCGGTCACTGGACGTCGGACACTCCGCCGGTCGGCATACGTCGACGACCGCCACCTCCGTTCCCGTCCGGCGATCGGTGCATACGCTGAAAACCAGGAGACCCACGGTGGCGTACCTCCCCGGTCCAATGGGATGGTACCCAAGTCGTTGTCGACGTCGGCTGCGGTAATGGGTTCGACCTTCGTCAACTGGTGCCGGAAGGTCGCTGTCGCCACGCTTTTGGTGTCGACTTGTCGCCCGGCATGCTCAAGTCGGTACCCGACCTGGAGCGCTCGGGGCACCTTAGCCTCGTCCAGGCGGACGCACAGCGCCTCCCACTGCGCGACGAGACCGCCGATGTCGGGCTGGCCATGCACATGCTCTACCACGTCCCCGACATGCAGGCCGCAGTGCGCGAGCTCCGCCGCATTGTCAAGCCAGGAGGGACAGAACTGGCCTCCACCGTTAGTCCCAGCTCCATGGGCGAGATGCGCGAGTTGCAGGACGCGGCTGCGTCGGCCCTCCTTGGACGGTCGGTCCGAGTGCTGCCGCCGTTGTCCTTCACGACTGAGACGGGAACTGCGGTGCTGGCGACCGAGTTTTCCGATGTGGCGCTCCTTCGCCACGAAGGTGCCCTCTCGTTCCCCAGGTGGAAGAGGTAATCCGGGCTGTCGGCTGTTTCCGGGTGACCATCAGGACGGGTGTGTTCGTTTGCCGGTGAGATCAGGACCACCCTTTGTTCCCCAGCCGCCCGGGGCGACGCTGCCAAATACCAGCGCACGCGTCGCCGTCAGAGACCGGTATCTTGCTGCGACAGATCGCCGCGTTATGGGTAGCTGACAAAGGCCCCCACGGCAAGGAGAACCCGTCCATATCAACGGTTCGGGCGGCGATCAGGTACACCGACCCTGCTTTATAGGTGGCACCGGAATATGCGATCAGATTGTCATTGAGCGTCGGGCCATTCTGTGCACACCGGCCGAAAACTCGTTTGCTCAGGTCAGGAATCCGTGACCGATTATGTGAGTACTCGCTTCGCGGCCTATTCGGGGCCTACAGCGACCAGGTCCACCAAATCGGGCTACCGTGAGCAGTCGGCAATCCTTCCGCACCGTCAGTCCCAGAGCATCCCGGCCCGACGCCTGGAGCGCGCAGGCGGGCCCAGCTCGCTGTTGCGCACCACCCGGTGCCAATCGGTAAGCAGCACTGGCCTGTGGTGGCCCACTCGGTTGTCGACAACTTTGCCGATGGCAAAGCGTTGGCCCTCCACCAGGAGCACCGACGCCCGGTGGGACGACCCTGGCTCAAGCGGCCCGAAGACCGCCTGTGCGCCGCATTTCCGGGCACGCCTGATGGAGGCGAACTCCGCCGCCGTGGCGGGGTCGAAGAACCACTCGCCTTGCCTGAGAGCGCCTTGGCTGACCTGTGGGCGTAAGAGCACGTGCGCCTCCGCAACGGTCGATGCCCGAGCGGGGAGCGCGGCAATGAACTGACGGACCTCGTCATAGCCCATGAGCAAGTGTGTGCTCGATTTGGGCACGTCCATCGTGGCCCGCACCTTTGTCGCCTGCTGCCTGCGGTGGTCGGCTAACACCGCAAAGCCAGTCATATGACCGCCCGGCACGAAAACTGGGAAGTGATGAGCCACGATGTCCGCCCTTTTGTCGTGCGAGCCTGCCGAGCGGAGGAGGTGGGACGAGACATGGTACTCGCGGGTGATCTGGCGCCCGGCTTCGCTCACGTTGACGACCGCTTGGCGCCTCTTGGCGTCGCCCACGACTTGGAACGTGGCCGCCCCGGCCCACGGGCGGATCTGACGGCTCTCAATGGCGACCGTAAAAATCTCCGGTTCCAATGGAGTGTTTTCGTATGGGCGCGCATCAAGACCGAAGCCACGCAACTGTTTGGCCAGCTGCAAGGACCTCTCGAAGATGTCTTGGCGCGGAGTCACCCGGACAGGGTAGCTGTCTTCACCACTGCCGCGCCGACTATTTTCGGCCTGCTGGCAGTGCTTTACGAGGGCACGCGTGGTGGGGCTCGTGCGGCCGCCCCGTAGCGGCTCGTTCGCCCACCCGGTTCCACCCCCGTTACTCCTTGCGCGCAACCAGCAGACCTCGATGCTCGGTCGTCTTTACCCCGCGTTCGTCGGCGCACTCGGCCAGCAGGCGGTTGACCCCATCAACATGACATAGGGGGTCGAACGGCTCAGGAAATGGCAAATACTTCAGGATGAAGACCAGGGAGTCGATGTCTGCCAGCGCGTACTCGACCTCGTACTCCTCAGCCCTCAACGTCTGAAGCCCCGATGCCGGTGCAGCGGATTGTATGGCGTCGAAGGTTTGCGCCTGGCCCCATTGCTCGGCGGAGGCTGTTGCCCTGCGCGCATGAGGCCAGCGTGCGAGTTCTGGCGATGGAGGCTCGACGCTCAGGCTTCTGCCAAGGCCACGAGCCGTCGGATGGTCTCGAGCAGCAGCCGCCCGCCTGGGCGCAAGTCTCGGTAGAACTCGCGCAGCACCCGCTCGCCGTCATCATCATCGAAGTAGCCGAAAGAGGTGAACCAGTTGAGGACGGCGTCGAAGCCTTCGTGGGGGCGAGGGGTAAGTCGCTTAAATCGCCAGCCCGGTAGCCGACCCTCACCCCGGCATTTGCCGCCTCTGTTTTGGCTTTCTGCAAGAACAAGCGCAAGGCGTCCACGCCTACGACCACGATCCGTCGGGCGGCGAGGAGGTTGGAGATCCGGCCGTGCCCGCAAGGGGCCGAGGACCCGGTCACCGGGGCGCAGGCCCAGGGGCTCGACGACCTCCCCGGCCTTAGCCCGGTTACGGTCCTCGTCGAGCAGCGGCAGGTAGAAATGGAGGCAGTCCTCGCCGAAGACAGCGTGAAAGTCGAACGGCGCCACATGCGGCTGTACGGTCCGGCCGTCCATGTGGCCACCGGTTGATATCGCCGGCCTCTCGTTGAAAAAGGGTGGTTATTTGGTCGGGGTCGTTTCCAGAAACTGTCAACTCGTACCTGGCGCGGACACTTCCTGGCGCAGCCGAGCGATCAGCTGCTCCAGGGGCCCACCCTCCAAGCGGCGTCTGTAGCCGGCCTGAATATGGCCGTCAAAGATGGCAGCGCTCTGCTCGATGACCAACAGTGCTGTAGCAACTTCGCCCGGCGTTGGCATCGTCCTGATCGTTTCGGGTACGTCGGCCCACAGCACGGGGGGCAGTGCGTCGTCCCTCATGATCATGGCTAAGACGAGGACGAGCCGGACACACTCGATCGTGAGGTGCAAGCCGACCAGCAGGTCGGCGCGAGCGAGCTTCACAACAGCGAGGCTTGCCACGAACCGGAACTGGTTTAGCAGCCTGCCGACGGTATCGGGCGCTGGTGCGGGCGCGCCTGAAAAGTCTCTTGGGGCGCGTCGGACAGGTGTGTGCGAGCCGGCAGCGGCCAGCGCGTGTGTGTCGCGGCTCCACACCCGGTTGCCGACGAGGTCGATCGGCCCAAAACTGCCGGCGAAAAAGATGACGTCGAGGCGGCGAGTGTCGTCGAAGACGACCCTTGTCGTCTTACGCAATGGCTGCTCGCTGTGGTCCGTGGCCCAGACCTTGCCGACCGGCGCCAGCCAACTCGTGCCGGGGAACCAGCTACCGAGCGAGTCGTCCCGCACCACGACGGCTAGGTCGACGTCGCTCCATGCGTCGACCGCTGCCTCCGGGGACCCGAGCGACCCGACTACCCAGACGGCCTGAACGGACATCTCGGCCGCCAGCAGCGACGCCGTTTCGGCCGCCAGCATTTGCTGCCAACCGGTCCTCAACTCGTCACCACCTGGCGGGTCTCCGTCTCGCACCACCTGATCCTCTAAAGTTCCCGGGCCCACATTGGATGCCCCATCGTGTCCTCGGACCTACCCTGACTCTGGAAGACGCCCCAAGAGAGTTTGCTCGACGATCGCACCGGGCGAGCATGAGGCCCTCGGCTCGGGAACTCGCTCGTGAGTTACCCACCGTTCGGTTGTCGAGGGACGAATGAATGTTCGGTGAAGGTTTCGGCGATGACGTCTGCCGCGCCATCGGGTGGCCTGAACCTTGCGTAGTCGAGCAAGGGCTGACGGGACGCCGTCGTAAAGGGCGCCAAAGCGCTCCCGGTCTGTCCCCCGGTCAAAGCGTCGCCAGTTCCACGTCCCTGTATATGTCGCCACGCCCGCCCTCGTTTCAAGCGAACGACCTTACAGGCGTCGTGGCGGCAAAAGGTCGTGAGCGCCTTCACAAGCGGGGGGTAGACACCTGCTGGCGCTGGGCCGTGCGGGCACGCTTCCACCTGACCGCGGCAGGAAGGGCCTGGGCGCGTAAGGACAAATAACTGGTCATATTGTGCGGCATCTACAATGTTGTCGAGAATATCCGTCCGAATATCGGTTCGGCGATGACGAAAGCCGGAGCTCACCGGCATTTGTATCGGTCGAGACGGTCGGCCGCCGTTTGCGGCGAGGGCGCACTGGCAGAATGGGAGTACGCTGGCAGTACGCTGCGCGCTCTATTGGTCGACTTCTACGGCACGCTCGTCCAAGAGGACGATGTGTCATCGAGGGCATCTGCGCCGACGTGGGCGCGGGGCTGGCCGAGCCAGTCACCGCAGCTGAAGTTTCCCGCCAGTGGGCCGGCGCCTTCGCGGCTGAGTGCGGGGCCGCCTTCGGCCCGGGCTTCAGACGCCAGCGCGAGGTAGCGCAGTCGTCCCTGGAGTCCGCGCTCGAGGCGCTTGGCTCCAGCGCAGACACTGGCGAGCTCATCACAGCTCAGTTCGACTACTGGCAGCGCCCACATCTGTGCAGCGACGCTCGCCAGTTCCTCGCCGGCCTCCGAGTCCCATTGTGTGTCGTCTCTAACATCGACCGTCTCGATCTGGAAGCCGCCATCGCCCACCATTCGTTCGAGTTCGACCACGTCGTCACGAGCGACGACGTCTGCTCCTACAAGCCTCGTCCAGAGATCTTCGAGCAAGCCCTGGAGCTCTTGGGCGTGCCGCGTGAAGAAGCCGTCCACGTCGGGGACTCTCTGACTGCTGATGTCAGTGGCGCGACGCTTGCTGGCCTGAGGGCGGTATGGGTCAACCGGGGCAGCGAGCAAGATTCCCAACTCCGGGGCGGTCCGAGCGCCGGGTCTCGTCGCGCTATAACTCGAAAGAGAGCCCTCACGACCCGGGAAGTCGGACCGAGGACAGCAGGCGCACCAAACTCGTGGGCGTCTCATGGCGGGGTGAAAGCTGTACGGTTGCATATCGGTGGCTAACCCGTACTACTCAACTGGAGCGGACCTCAAGGCCAAGAACGAGCTGGCCGCCAGCGAGGGACCAGATGTGCCGGGTTGGGTCCTTGCCCATATAGACCTCAGCTTCCCGACCGCAGCGCTCGACGTCGGCGCGGGCTGGGGTCGCTTCGCTGGGCCGTTGTTGGAGCGAGCCGGGGACATACAGTACCTGGTTTGTGCCGACATCTCCCTGGGGATGGTCCGCACATGCCGCTTGACGCTGGCGGATGCTCGGCGAGCCGTTTTTTTCGTTGCTTGCGACGTTCGAATGTTGCCCTTTCCGCGTGGTTCCTTCGACGTTGTCATGGCCAATCACATGCTCTACGAACTCGCAGAACCGGCTGTTGCCGCAGTCGAGCTGGCCAGGGTGTTAAAGCAAAAGGGCACGTTTGTCGCCACTTGCTATTCCGACCAGGTGCGCGTACATCTGATCGAGTTCCATACGGCTGCCCTGGCAGAGCTCGGCGTACATCGGCCTCCGGAGCCGCCCGCTTCGTTCTCCCTCGAGAATGGGGAACGGGTGCTTCGTGTGGCATTCCATCACGTGGACGTCGACACGCTTGAAGACGTGCGCCGGCTGGACCCTGAGCGCCTCACCGAGACCTACCTCCGCAGCGGTCGCTACCTATCTGCCCTCCGTGATGATGCGCTTTCACCATCGATTCGCGAAAGGCTGGCGGAGACCTTTCGGGCCCAGGCGTGCGCTGCTGAGGCGCGAGAAGGCCAGCTCATTGGCC
>DATJUH010000254.1:0-6072 GCA_035502515.1 Acidimicrobiales bacterium | reverse complement strand
CTTTTGGGTCGATAAGATGTACTCGGCGATCTCATTAGGGCCAAGCCTGATGGACCCAACGTCCAGTTCTTCGAAGCGAGGCCCTTCAATATGAAGTGCATCATCGGTGACGGCACCTTTTCGTGGGCGGCCGAATGGCTTGCCACGAGCAACCGCCCAGCCGGTATGGCTAAGCCAAGCTCCTGTATGGCCTCACGCTCGGCGCACTAGGGGCGGGCTCTCCCCCGGCTCGATCGCCCCTCCCGGGAGGTCGCACAGCTGCTTGTAGGTCGTTAGTACGACCATGACCTCGCCATGGGCGGATCAGTAGCGCGGCAGCACCGATCATCTTTTGCAAAGCCGGGAACGGGTCGCTCACAGTTGCCAATGCTATGTCCGCCGTTTAGGTAGCTTCCGCTCATGAAGACGAGGCTGCCCCGTGCGGTCCCCTGGTCTTGCTTCTTTCGCACAGGGTACGGCAGACTACCGAGCGCCTGGTTGCACGACCGAGCCCCTGCTGCTGATCATGAGGTATGGCCAGAAGCCAGTTGAGGGCCCACGATTTTGTCCTGGTTGACCACGACCTGGTGTTGCGGCCGATGCTCGAAGACGACTGGGACGTCATGCTCGGGTGGGCCGACGACCCTGAGGTGTTGTCGTTCAGCGAGGGGGACACCGTCGAGCACCGGCCTCGGGACAAGCACCAGGCGATTTATCGGGCCGTCTCCAATACCCCGGCAGACGTGTTCATATTCGAGGTCGACGGCACCCCCATGGGAGACGGGTGGGTGCAGCACATGAACCTGGCGCGCGTCACAGACGCCTACCCGGGGAAAGACTGCCGACGCGTCGACTTGCAGCTGGAGCGCTCCTGGTGGGGGAAGGGTACCGGCACGCGGGCCATCCGGTTGCTGACCGCCCACGGCTTCGGGCAGGGAGCGGACCTAATGTTTGCCGTCGACGTGGCGTCGGACAACCTTCGCAGCCAACGCGCCTTCCGGGCCAACGGCTACCAGCTTTGGCGGCAGTTGGAGCAACCCCGAGGCTCCAAAGTGCCGTACCGTTCGGACTTTTTGTGCCAGCTAGAAACCTTCGAACCACCGAGCCAATAGAGCACCGCCGCCGTTCCCAACGCTTTGCGCGGGACTTACCCGGAGTGGGTCGCATGGCGCCGGCAAGCAACCCTTCAGGCGCGTACACGGTCGGACGGGAGCGGACTGATAGATGCCAGGGCTGAGGGCAACCCCGGCAAGAATCGCGAGATGGAACTCCGTATCGAAGTAGAGCCGATCGACCGGCTTGACGAGCATGCCCTGATCCCGATTGCATTTACCGTTGAACGGATCCTGGCTGTTTCGCTTGCGGCTTCTGGCCTGGGCGGCATCCTGCTTTCGGAGACGGGTGTGGATGTGCCTTGGGTGAAGGACTATGACCTCATCAAGGGCGAGGGGCCGACCCGGTGGCCCAAACGCTTCGATACGTCCAACTGGGGCCTGATCGCGGCATACGACGCGACCGAGCGGGTAGGCGGCGCCGTGATCGCCTTCAAGACGGCTGGTGTCCACATGCTCGAGAGCACGCCGGGCACCGCTGTACTCTGGGACCTCCGCGTGCGTCCTGACCGTCGCGCCTCGGGGGTCGGCTCGGCGTTGTTCGGAGCCGCCGAAGACTGGTGCCGAGAGCGACATTGCCGACACCTAAAGGTCGAGACCCAGAACGTAAACGTCCCGGCGTGCCGCTTCTACGCCCGGGTCGGGTGCAGGCTGGGGGCCATTGACACGGCGGCTTATCCTGACCTGCCCGACGAGACCCAACTGATCTGGTTCAAGGACCTGACGCCGTAGGCAGGACGCGCTGACGACGCGGCCATCACCGCTGTATCGGTGCTACTACACATCTTGTGCGGCTGCGACGGGTGCTGCGCCACCACGGCGCCGTGGTGTTCTCCGTGCGCCACCCGGCCATGGACTGACGGCTGTATTCGCCCGATGATTACTTCGCGCTGAAACAGGTGACCGAAACCTGGCGCATGGGTGGTCACGATTTCGAGGTGACATTTTGGCGTCGCCCCCTTACGGCCATGTGCGCGGCCGGCTTCCTCATAGAACCTCTTGTCGAGCCGATGCCGTCCCCCGAAATGGCGGCTCACGACCCGGTGGCCTACGAAGAGATCCGGACTAAACCGAGGTTCCTCTTCTTGCGGCTGCGACCCGGCTGAGCACCGAACTGTCCGCCACTCGGATGTCGAAAGTTGCTCCGGGGCATGCAAAGGCGGTCTGCCCTCGCTGGGGCCAACGTCGAAGGCGCCGTCCCCGGTGGCCGTGTGCTCTCGTCATAGCGTCGGTCCGACGGCCCGGCACTCACGATCGCTTAGGGCCACAATTTGATCCCTGCTCCTGGACGCCGGCAGCCAGTTTCGTAGTCTTGTCAGCAAGGAGGCAGGGATGACGAAGTTTGGTGAAGCAAGCTAGCAAGTGAAATGCAGTTTTTGCGGCAAGTCCCAGAAGGTGGTGAAGAAGCTCGTGGCCGGCCCGGGAGTGTACATCTGTGACCAGTGCATCGGGCTCTGCAACGAGATCCTCTTGGGCGAGGGTTTCCTGACGTCGATCACGAGCCTTCCCCCGTCAGGAGATGCGCTGACCGTTTCGCGTGCGGAGCTGCTGGCGTTAGCCCGCACGCTCGACCAGCCTCTGGGCGCGCTGGAGCCGACGAATGCGCGCCTCGCCGACGATGCGTCGCGGTTGGCAACACGCTTTCACCGGCAGCTCCAGGCGCCAGCCCACCCGTCGCAGCCAGACGGCGACGAAGAGCCGTCGACTAGTTGAGCACTGCCTACGGCGCCTCGCCGGCGGCACGAGGATCTACCAGTTCCGAGCAACCCCTGCCAAAGGCCGTTGCTGACCTTCCGCCCGGTGAAGATGAACCACGAGGTCCATGGCAACACCCTCCTGCACCTCCACATGCACTTGCTCCCCCGCCAGCCCGGCGACCCCATCGTGGGATCGTCGAATGCGCCTGTGAAGGGCCGTGTTGCTCTTGCGTGCAACCCGAGACCGAGCCAGGGCGTCGAATCTTGGTCGCTACCTCGGTCCCCACCCCCCGTGCGAGCCAGTCGCACAAGGTAACAATTGATTCATCTGAGGTCGCTACGTAAGACGGGTCGGGTCCGCTCAGCTCGGGCAGGGTTAACTCGACAAGTCCGCACCGAATGTAGGACCAGCTTCTGGTTCGGTCGCTCTAAGCCAAGGAGCTATGGTCCAAAAGCGTGGGGAAAGTCGGGTCCACGGCACGAGGATGACCCGGTCACTCGCCACGATCTTGCTGGGTGACAGAGGGCGACTACCGACGCCGCCACGCTCGAGCAGCTCGGGAGCGGGATCCAACTCAACCGCATGGTCGTCCACCTTGCCCTGCCATGCACACCGGTGACGCTCAGGTCTTGCGGCACATCGTAAAATGACGTTGGCACACTTGACTTGGCCCAGTAGCTGCACGGGTTACGCCGTCGCTGCGGGCTCTCTGTTAAGCGCACGGTGCGGGGGCCAGAACCCCAAGTCCGTGCCGACTTAGGTAACTCAGCACCGCTTTGGCAAGTTCGTCGGGCCAAGTTGCCCCGTGTTCCTTGGCGATGTTCGGGGCTCGGTCGAGGAACAGTCCCAATGCCGCCGTCCGGGCGGCAAGTACCGAACCAGCCGTGGGCTGGGGGACGGGCAGAGACTCGAGCAGCCGGCGCTGCTCAGCGTTGAGTTTGAAGCTGTACTGCTTGGGCCCGGTGGGTGGTTGGGGTTTGTTGGCTTCGGCGAACAGTTGGTACAGCATCCGGTGGACCTCCTGGACTGCGACGACACCCAAAAGCCAGTCGTCACGGACCACCACGACGGTGAAGTTGGCCGCCTGGCGCAGCACCTCACGGATTAACTAATGAGCAAATCGCCTTCCTTGATGGCGGTGTTAGCAAAGTCGACCAAGCCAGGTATGGGCTTCCAAGCTCGAAAGATAAACGGGTTCGACCGAGCGACAGCGGCTATGGTCGAACCGGGCGTCCAACAGCCCGGACAGCCGAGCCGGGGCGAGCGCGACCGGGGCTAACGAGTTCCCTCCCGCGAGCAACCCCGGCAGTCCTACGGGTGTTTGGTGCTGTAGCGGGCAAGGTAAACATGCGGCCAGGCAATGGTTTAGTGATTGCCGGGAGCCATTTCATGTACCAAGACGCCTTAAGTCAGGCGGGCGGCAACTGAAGGCCGTTCGGCGACACGCGCGCCATCGCGAGGTGGGTCTCCTGGACGAGCGAGACGCTTGGTGCGGGCCCGAGGAGCGCTTCAAGGTCGGCGGCAAAGCCCTGTCGGGCTTCCCGGGTGAAGCTGAGATACGTGGCCCGAGTGCACTCCACTCCGAGGACCGTCGGGACGGGCAGTTCGAGGCGTTGTTCGTGGGTCGTCTCGACGACAGCTCCGAAGAGTTGTGTATCTCGCAGAGATTCGGCCCATGGGGCTCCCGGGGCCCACTTTGCTTGGCTCCGGTTGTACTTGGCCCAGAGCTGCCGCAGGGCTGACCGCAGCGGCTCGTCGTACCTCTCGCCCGTAGTGAGGAGGGCAAGCCAACCAGAGGGCCGCAGGTGATGGGCGGCCTTGGCCAGGCCGAGGTCGGGTTCGACCCAGTGGAACGCGGTAGCCGAGACAATGAGGTCGAAGGCCTGAGAGGCTTGGAAGTCCTCGAAGGACGACACCTGAAAAGCGACTTTCGGGTCAGCGACGTTGCGCCTAGAGCCGGCAACCATGGCCGGGCCGATATCGATTGCAGTGATATCCAGTCCTCGTCCGGCCAGTCGTCTGGTCAGTTGCCCCGTCCCGCACCCAATTTCGAGGACCGACGACCCCGGCTCCAACTCAGCCGTCCTCACGACCACTTCCACTATCTTGTTCGGGTAGCTCTGGCGGGTCGCGTCGTACAACTCAGCAACGTCATCGAACAAGGCCCGTTGAGACACCCGTTTCCACCGCTCTGGTCCGCTCTCGGGAGGCATGCTTACAGTTTTGGTCGCTGGCCCGCCGAGGTACCACTTCGAGACGTCGAGGACGCCGGTGACAAGACGGGCTCGTGGGGGGCAAAAGCAATTACGCGCCGCGTGTTCTGTGGCCTGGCTCGAGGCTGTGCCGCCTAAAACGCGGGCGGACTGCTGACATCCGTCAAGTGAGCGTGGCCCTTGCCCAACGTTGCCAAAAGGCCGTGAACGGTTTGTGGTCCGTCGCGCTTTCTACGCGGTCATTGTTGTGAAGCAAGAGCTGCTCGATCGGCCAAAGGCTGTGGGTTGCCTCTTGGTAGGAAAACCAAGCGGCGGCCTCGTCGAGCTGGTGTGGCGTAACGGGGATGACGGCCCGGTGGCCCTCGAGGAACTGTTGGCAAAGCAAGGGCTCCAGGCGAAGGGCGTAGTCCATAGCCCTCACTATCTCTCGTGCTGGCACCTCGCGCCTGGCTTTGTCCCAATCGATCACGCAGCTGACCTGGCCAGCTTCGAAAAAGAGGTTGGCGTCTTGGTAGTCCCCGTGTATGACCTGGGAAGCTGCGGTCGTTTGCGGTGGCGGCTCTGGCCGCGTCGTGCTCAACCACCGAGAGCGTGAGGTCAAGTCGTCTATGGCCCACGCGAGGCGGGACCGGTCAGGGCGGGCCTGGGCCACGCGGATCAGCTCCTCAATTCGTCCGAGCGTTTGATCCAGGGGGACGATCGGGTCATGCGCCTCAGGACCGCCCGCCAGATCAGCCAGCACCGAGTGCGTCAGGGCGAGCATCGTCCCCATCGAGCGGGCGTGCTCAGCGTCGAGGTGGCCCCGGAGCACCTGTGAACCCGGGGCCCAGGTGTAGAGGCTGTAGAACCGGCCGCTGTCTTCGACCAGGGAGCCGCCTCGGCCGGTCGGGATGACCGCTGGGCAAGGGACGCCTCCGGAACGTGCGTGTGCCAGGACACGGTGCTCGAACTCAACCTCCGCCCGGGCTAACCGGCGGTGCCTGCGCAGTACGGCGCGTTCTCCGGGCCATTCCAACAGCCAGGTCTCGTTCATCGCCCCCAGCTGAGGGGCCCTGACCGAGGGGTGCTCA
>DATJUH010000253.1:0-3879 GCA_035502515.1 Acidimicrobiales bacterium | reverse complement strand
CTCCGGAGGAGGGTGTGGAAGCTCTCGAACCGAAGGAGTTCTACCCCTTAGGAGCGGCGGCGGCCGAGCTCGGTGGCGTGGCCGCCGATGGTGAGTTCTCCGAACACTTCGACGGCGGAGAGGCTCAAGCCACCACGGGGAGCCCGTTGCGGCTCACGATGGCGACCTTCATCGAGAACAAGGTCGCTATCGCCGGCCTGGTCATCCTCGTACTGCTGATCCTGTTTTGTTTTGTTGGTCCCCACATCTACGTGACCAACCAGAAGACGGTCAACCCGGCTTATTCCAATTACCCGCCCAGCAGCGCCCATCCTCTGGGCACCGACGCCGAGGGGTTCGACGTGCTCGGCCGGCTGATGGTCGCCGGGCAGAGCTCAGTTGAGATCGGGTTGGCCGCCGGGCTCGTGGCCGCCATCTTCGGCACCCTCTACGGAGCGGTCTCCGCCGTAGCCGGCGGTGGCGTGGACAGCGTGATGATGCGGATTGTGGACGCCCTGTACTCTCTGCCGGCCCTGTTCCTCCTGATCCTTCTGTCGGCCATTTTCAGCCCCAACCTCCCCCTCATGATCCTGGTGCTGAGCTTCATCGCCTGGTTGGGGCCGGCCCGCCTCGTCCGTGGCGAGGCGCTCAGCCTGAGGACACGCGAGTACGTGCAGGCGGTGAAAGTGGCCGGCGGTACTCAGAGCCGGATCGTGATGCGGCACATCGTCCCCAACGCCATTGGCACGATCATGGTCAACACGTCGTTCCTGATCGCTGACGCCATCCTCGCCCTCGCCGCTCTCAGCTACCTCGGCCTTGGCCTTCCTGACACCACTCCAACCTGGGGCGGGATGCTCTCCAACGGCACGAACGTGATCTATGACGGCTACTGGTGGCAGCTGTACCCGGCCGGCATTTGCATCGTCCTCACTGTGGTGGCGTTCAACTTCATCGGTGACGCCCTCCGCGACAGCCTGGACGTCCGGCTGCAACGTCGTTAGCGTTAGCCCCCGCACGGTCCGGCGCTCAGTACGCTGGGCCAGGGCGATCTGGGTCCGAAAACTGTTGTCTGACACTAGTTTTCGGACCCAGATCGGCCGATAGCCAGAGCGGGCAGAGGAACCCCGGCCCATACAGACGGGCCGTTTACCCACAAACGGGCTGTTTATGCACAAACGGGCTGTTTTTAGGCCGAGGCGGCGCTGACGCTGGAGGCGTCTTCGCTGACGGGCGTCTGGAGCGGGAAATGGCAGGCCGCCCGGTGGCCGTTCCCGAACGACCGCAATAACGGTTCTTCTTCGGCGCAGCGGTCCCGGGCGAACGGGCACCGGGTACGGAACCGGCACCCGCTCGGGGGCGAAATGGCCGATGGCAGCTCGCCTTTCACGGCGGCGACGCGCCGCTTCGCTACAGCCGGGTCAGGGATCGGAATGGTGTCGATCAAGCCCTGGGTATACGGGTGGGCGGCATGGGTGTAGACCTCGTCGGCCGGCCCGACCTCGACCAGTTTGCCCAGGTACATGACCCCGATCGTGTCGGCCAGGTACCTCACCACGGCCAGGTCGTGCGAGATGACGATGTAGGTCAGGTCGTGGTGTTCCTGCAGCGAACGCATGAGGTTGAGGATCTGCGCCCGGATCGAGACGTCGAGAGCAGAGACGGGCTCGTCGGCCACGATGAGTTTCGGGTGGAGGACGAGGGCGCGGGCCAGGCCGATGCGCTGGCGTTGGCCGCCCGAGAACTCGTGCGGGTAAAGATCGGCCGCCTTGGGCGGCAGCCCCACCTCAGCCAGGACCTCTGAGACCCGCTGGTCCTGCTCCTGGCTTGTGCCGATGCTCTGGATGCGCAGGGGTTCGCGGATGATCGACCGCACCCGCATCCGGGGGTCGAGGGAGGCGTAGGGGTCCTGGAACATGAGCTGCAGCTCGCGCCGGCGCCGGCGGAGCTTGGTGCCCTTCAGGGCCGAGATTTCCTCCCCCTCGAACCTGACCGCGCCATGAGTCGGTTTTTCCAGGGCCACGACCAGCCGCCCGATCGTCGTCTTGCCGCAGCCCGACTCGCCCACGAGCCCGAACGTCTCCCCGCGGCTAACGGAGAACGAGACGTCGGACACCGCCTTCACGGTGCCGATGGACCTCTGCAGCACCACCCCGGCGGTTACGTCGTACAACTTCTCCACGTGGTCGACGTGCAAGGCCAACTCGCGCGTGGCCGGCGCAGCTGCGCCCGCAAGACCGGGAGCCATCGCCTGTACGCTGACCGGCGCGGCGGCCGGTGGGGCAGCCGGAGCAGACGGGACGCTAGACCGGGCGCTAGACGGGGCGCTGGACGGGGCGCCGGACTGGGCCCCGCCCACCTCGACCGAGGCGCTCTGGCCCGCCGGCGGTTCGTCGTCCGCCGGGGCGTCGCCAGCCTGTTCGGCGCCGCGTTGGAAGGCCGACCGCTCGGAGCTGGTCGCCGTTACGGGGTGGAAGCAAGCGTAGAAGTGCTGGCCGGGCTCGATCACGAGCCCACCGCCGGGGCTGCCGGAGGCAGAGGACGCGTCGGCGACATCGGCACTCGGGCTCGGGCCGGTACCCGAAGACAGCAGCGGCTCGTGTTGCGTGCATACCTCGGTGCCATAGCGGCACCTGGGCCGGAACCGGCACCCGACCAGTTCCTTCCCCAGGTCGGGGGGCAGGCCGGGGATGGAGTAAAGGCGCTCACGCCGGTCCTGGTTGAGACGGGGGATGGACTCGAACAGCGCCTCGGAGTACGGGTGCCGCATGGTGTCGAACAGGTCGACCGTGCCGGCGCCCTCGACGATCTTGCCCGCGTACATAACCATCACCCGGTCGGTGCGGGAGGCAATGACGCCCATGTCATGGGTGATGAGCAGGACGGCCATGTCCAGGCGGGTCCGGAGTTCGTCGATGAGGTCGAGGATCTGCGCCTGGATGGTGACGTCCAGTGCGGTAGTGGGCTCGTCTGCGATCAACAGCTTCGGCTCGCAGGACAGGGCCATGGCGATCATCACCCGCTGGCGCAGGCCCCCCGAGAGCTGGTGAGGGTAGTGCTGCAGTCGCTCTTCGGGCCGGGGCATACCCACCAGGCGGAGTACCTCGACCGCTCTGTCGAGTGCCTCCTGCTTGTTCACCTTCTGGTGGATGCGTACGGGTTCGGCGATCTGGCGCCCGATCGTCCACGTCGGGTTCAGGGAGGTCATCGGGTCCTGGAAGATCATGCCGATGTCGTTCCCACGGACCTTGCGCATGTCCGGCTCGGCCAGAGGCACCAGGTCACGGCCGTTCAGCCGCACCGCCCCACCCGTCACGTGGCCCACGTTGGGCAGCAGTTTCATGACCGACAGCCCGATCGTGGTTTTGCCGCAACCCGACTCGCCGACCAGGCCGAGGCATTCACCGGAGCGGACCGAGAACGAGACGCCGTCGACGGCCCGCACGTTCACTGTCCGCAGGTGGAAGTCGGTGCGGAGGTTGTCGATTTCGAGGACAGGCGCAGCGGCCACAGCCGCGCTCGACGGGGCTCCCGACGACCCGCCTGACGACGTGGTCAATACCTGCCCGGCCCCACTGCCGCCTCGCTCAACGGGTTGACCCGGCACAGGCTCAGGGTACTCTTCCGGGGCTGGGCGGTCCTGGCATAGCGGGGTGCATGTCGGCCCCTATCAGCGGCGACGCGTCGGAGCGACGCGGCCTGCCACAGGTAGGCGGCTCACAGCAGCGAACTGTAGAGCGCACCTCGCCGGAACGCCCGTTGGGAGACGAGGAAAAGAGCGAGCGGCGGCGCGATCGAGAGCCAGCCGATGGCTATGGCGCCCGTGCCACCGAAGTTGAGGGCCAGGAAGAGGGCCAGGGGGAAGCGGGAAGGGCTGTTCAGGATGGTCACGGCCAGCGG
>DATJUH010000252.1:0-3603 GCA_035502515.1 Acidimicrobiales bacterium | reverse complement strand
CCGACGCCGTAAGGCTCTGGCGGGCATCGTGATGTGCCTTGTCCTCGCCGGAGCCGCGACAGCGATATGGCAGCACTTGAGCCGGATGCTGTTACAACCGGCCGTGTTCGTCGCCTGGCAGTCCGGTGAGCACACGCAGGTCGACCAGAAACAGTACTTCGCCGACCCGGGCAGGCCGTTTACGCTCGCGTTCGAAGTACGAAACCGCGGCTCGGCTGCTTTGCGCTTTCGCTCAGCGGTCCTAGGAACCCAGGCCGCTGTCGGCGTCGTCTACTTCGACGACATTCGCGAGTCATCAGACCGCGTAGAAGCCACCCTGTCCGGGCAAGGACCACAGCCAATTGGCGGTTTCCGCCTCGACCCAGGCCAAGTTGCGACGGTTATAGTCCCCGTGGCCTACGATGTCTGTCGGCGTCACCCAGGCAGTTATTCGGTTGGTGGCATGTTCATTCGTTACCTATACGCCGGCGTCAGTTTCAACCAAGTTGTTGCCTTCCGCCCCGCTGCTCAACTCGTGGCCGGGGTTCCGTGCCACTAACGACGGATGACCCGCTCAATTTCGGTGGCGCTGCCGCTCATGAACGGACACGGGAACCCGTATCCCACTCGATGTCCCCGGCGAGCCCAAGTTGTCTGCTTGCCTTCGATACTTCGTAGCTTGGACTCGGGCCAGTCGTCCATGCTGCCCCGGTACTAGTGCGACTAGGCCGCAACGAAGTTCAGGGTCAGGTCAAGTTTTAGGCCGCGGTCATGTTCGTAGTGATGAAGTCGTCCAGCGCATGGTCGAAGTCCCTCCAGGCGAGGGCAAGCGGGCTTCGCTTGGCGATGTCTGGTGATAGGCCGGGGTCGAGCCAGGCCAGGCCTGGGGCGAGGACGCGAGCGTGCGCCTTCGTGAACAGGACGGCTACTCGCCGGCCGAGCGGGGTGAGGTAGTAGCGGTGTGTGTGGGGGATCCTCGCGATGATGCCCTTGCGCCGGAGCCGGCGCAGGTCGTAAGTTGCCTGCCGGCTCGTGTAGGGCATGTCGAGGATGCCCCCGACCAGGCGGGCGAGCGTCGGGTTGTCGAAGCCGACGAACAGGTGGGCAAAGCCCACGATGGCCGACAATAGGGCCATCACCCTGCGGTCCCCGAAGCGCAGCCCCGGGGCGTGCAGGCCGTCTGGGGTCTCAGACGGCAAGGCCACCTGCTCGAAGGCGGCCACATCAGGGGCGGGGGCGGCGTCAGAGGCCTCGGCCTGGCACAGCCGGGCGTCGGCCGCCTGGCCGACCTCACGAAGGGCGTGCCAGTTCTCGCCGTTGACACGACGGCCCACCCCGAAGTCCTTTGTGTCAGAAATGACCAGCTCGGTCCGCAAAGCCCGGTGCTCCTTGAAGTACTGTTTCAGCCTGGCCGAGCGGTAGTAGCAGCACAGCTGGGGGTCGACGCCTTTGGTGACTACCTTGGTCCGGAAACAGCCAGGTGTGCGTGAGGTGACCTTGCGGTCGAAGATGAGCGCCACCTGGTCGGGCCGGCCGAGGTCGAGGTGGTCCCTGATGACCCCCTCGAAGAACCCCCGCCCTGCTTGGGGACGGTCGAATACCCGGGTGTCGGAGACTTCGAACTGCCTAAAAGCGAGCTCGTAGACATAGCCGGCCCGCCGGTCGGCGTCGGTGAACGGCGACGGGAGCCGCCGGCACCAGCGCCACCAGAAGCTCTTGACCGCCCCAGGCCCGAGGTGGTCGCAGATCCGTTGTAGGGCGCTTGGGTCCTGGCAGGAGCGGAAGCCGTTGTCGAGGGCCTCGTAGGCTATGCCGGCTTTTTCCAGCTGGCGCTTGGCGAATTCGTGGCCGTTGAGGTACACCCAGACCGGCCACGGCGCATAGGCGTTGGTCTTTATGAACGCAGGGCCCCAGTCCGGGTCCCACAGATATAGGTAGTAGTGGTTGACGAAAGCCATCTGGCGGCCCCACTCCATGTGCGGGTGCGGTGCCTTCTCCTGGCCCTTGGCCGGCCAAGACCGCCACACCGAGGCCTTCTCCTGGGCGATGCCGACCAGCACGACCTTGCCGTCGCCCCCCTGTTTGGCAGCCGCGTCTATGAGCGGCCGGGCGGTGGCCTCTTTGTCCTCGCTTTTTTTGAAGTGCACCACAGGGATGCCGTTGTCCTTGGCGAAGCGCTCCACGTCCCGCACGAAGGCGTCGCCCAGCCTGCCGAACGCCGCCGAAGACGGTATCGGGAAGTGCTTTTGCCAGCGCAAGAACCTGCACACCTGGCCGACTGACTGCAACTTGGGCACGTAGCCCTGCAAGAAGAACCTGTCCACGCACTCGCACCGGAGCATCACGTGGTCCCGCAGTAGGGTGGCGTAATCGGCCATGGCAACCTCCGGGCGTCAGATACCAGGAGGATAGGGCCGGTGCAACGGGGGCGCCTACCGGGCGCCCTCAGCGCGAAACGCTGAGATCAACCAGCTTGGCGGTATGAGGCTCGCTCGCTACGACTAGGTCCTCCACATGCTCGGCCCAGATCCCCAAATATGTGTGGCTGGAGAACGCCTCAACTCTCCTGCCGCCCCGAGCGTCTGGCAGGCTGTTACAGGCCTACTGACAACTTCGTGCGCCGTCACAGACGGGGCCGCACTCCCGGACGGCCCCGCAGGGCGCCTGGGCTCGCCGGTCGTCGAAGAGGGCGGACCCTCCGGACCATTAGCGGTATGAGCCCCATATTCGGTTGTCCGAATGGGAACTCGCAAGGGTGCACCGATCTCAGCTTCGTTCGACGGCTCGAACCCGACCTCAGGTTTGCTCGTGCTTCTGCAGTGCGCTGTGCCCAAGGGCAAGCTTGAGCGCCGCTACGCCCCGCCGGACGTCGAGTACGTGATGTTCACTGTCGTGTACGACGTGACGGAGCGCAGTACCGAGGGTGAGCTCGAACGCCCCAAAAGAAATTGCGCCGCCCCCTGGCTGCTCCTCTACCTCGCGGCGACGGGCAAAAGGCAGCATCGCACAAACGCCGGCCTCAATGTGCTCAATAAGCATCGCGATTGACCACTCCCGGCAATGGTCTCTGTGGGTGACCGGATCGTCTGTAGGCGGCGCGGGTGCCGGGGTTACGGTCCCCTCTAGGATGTCAGCGAGCCAGCGGAGGCCGACGGCGAAGTGGTGTGCGTACTCGAAGCCGCACCAAATTGTGGGCTTTGGCCTTTGCCGCAACAGGCCCTCTTCACGCTGGGAGAGGAGGAAGGCCCATTGCCGGGGCAAGTCCTGGTAGCGCCTGACGACCTCGACATCGCTCAACAAGCTGCCGTCAAAGCCGCATTCGTCGCAGATCTCGGAGCATCGGCCATCGATTAAGCGGACGTCGTACGGCACCAGTTGAGGCTACGCCAATGGCGCAGACATCGCTGGGATTACCGGTAAGAGTTCATATTCCAGGCTTCGAACGATGAACTCGAACTGTGCCAGCGCGCACCTTCGCATACGAGCGCCGCGATCCAGGAGTTCTTGGTTCGGAGAACGAGCTCCGCTCAGGCGCGCTGGCCGAGCTCTATACCCGGAGCCGCGACAGCCCTATATCGAAGGGAGCGGCGGTTCTCTCAAGAAGAAACGGAACGACGCTCTTCA
>DATJUH010000251.1:0-2298 GCA_035502515.1 Acidimicrobiales bacterium | reverse complement strand
AGATCAAGGGCAACCTGGAACGCGCCCGACTGGAAGCTGGCCTCCGCCGCCATCAGGGCACGCTCGGCGCGCGACGCCGGGTCCACGGTTAGCGCGACGGCGCGCTGTAGGGAGGCGGCGGCCGCGCCGATCCCGCCGCGCGCTCGTGCCCGGCCAGCCGATCGCACGAGTTCCTCAGCGACGTGTTCGTCGGGTCCTTCCGTTGCGCGCGCCCGGTGCCATGTCCGCCGGTCCGGGTCCGTATGGGCGTCGGTGGCATCGGCCAAGGCCCGATGCACCCGGCGACGGTCGCCCGATGTAGCCGAACGGTAAGTGGCGGTCCGGACAAGTGGGTGCGTGAACTCGACGCGGCGGCCTATTTTCAGAAGGCCAGAGTCCAAGGCCGGGTTCGCTGCCCTTAGGTCCACACCGAGGGCGTCGGCGGCTTGACGGAGCAGGAGGGGGTCGCCAAGTGGCTCGGCCGCCGCGGTCAGAACCAGCAGTTGCCCCTCGGGCGAGAGTTGGCGAATCCGCTGGGCGTAGCTTCGTTCGACCCGGCCGGTAACCGGTTCGGGCTCAGGAAGACCGAACCCGCCGGCCACATCGTCGGCCTGCCAAGTGCGAGCCAGCTCAATGAGGGCCAGCGGGATGCCGCGGCTCTCGGCCACGATCTGGTCCCGGACACCCGCGTCCAGCCCTCCAGGGGCGGTGGACCGCAGCAGCGCGTAGGCATCGCTGTCCGCCAGCCCACCGATCGGCAGCTCGGGCAGCCCGGCCAGGACGTCGTCGCCAATGCCCCTACGTGCGGCGGCCACTATCGCAATCCGCTCAGCGAGCAGGCGCCTGGAGACAAACCCGATAATCAGCGCCGAGGTATGGTCGAGCCACTGGGCGTCATCCACGATGCAGACGAGTGGTTGGTGCTCGGCGACGTCGGCGAACAGGGTCAGCGTCGCCAGTCCGACTAAGAACCGGTCTGGCGCGGGGGCCGTACTCAGTCCGAACACTGTGGCGAGCGCCTCGCGTTGCGGGACAGGCAGAGCGTCGAGCTGCGACAGCATGGGCGCGCAGAGTTGGTGCAAACCGCTGTAGTCGAGCTCCATTTCCGACTCGATCCCCAAAGCCCTGGCAACGTGCCAGCCTTCGACCTGCTCGGAGAGGTAACTCAGCAATGCGCTCTTACCCACGCCCGCCTCTCCCCTCAGGACCGTCACACTGCCGTGACCGCCACCGGCCCTGGCCACAAGGTCGTCGAGCGCTTCACATTCCGCTCGCCTTCCAAGCAGCTCCATGAGGCCTCCCTAGCGCCATCGCCACCTCGACCCGGGATGCTATCGCTGTCGCGGATGGCCCTCGGTCCCCACCTCGGGAGACCCATCAGGGAGCACGGGGTCGCCCGTGGACGTCCCTGGTTCAAACCCTCTGCCCTGCGTGACCAGGGAGATTCACGGGCGCGACCGGCGGTGCGCCGTGCAACGTTGGGATCGTGGTGCTGCTCCGGTCGCCGTCACAAGGCCTCGTTGTGGGGCCCATCCGGCCGGGTACCCGACAAATCGGGCCAAAGGAGTACTGGTGTCGAAACATTTCAGGACTGCCAACCTCAGGTTCCCTGGCGACGATGCGCGCCTGCACCTGACGGACCTGTACGTCTTTGCCTCGCCCGTCGACAGGCACCAGACAGTCTTGATTATCAACGCCAACCCGTCCTGGAACGCTGTTAGCGACGTACCGCCGTTCCTCGTGACCTCAGGGTTCCATCCTGATGCGCTCTACCGCATCAATGTCGACAACGACGGCGACGTCCAGGTCGACGTGGCGTTCAGCTTCGTGTTCTCCGAGTTCAGCGACGGTGGACAAAAGGGTACGGCCTACTACGCGACGGGCAGCCAGGCCCGTCGGCTCGAACCGTTCGGCGAGGCGCTCGTCCGATCGGTCCCTGTCGGCTTCGGTGCTCACGCCGTCCCCGTCCCGGCCGACGACGGGCGACTGTTCATGGGTTTGCGTAGCGATCCATTTTTCGCTGACATCGAAGCCGCGAGGCTCGACTTGCAGTGGACGGGACGCGACACTTTCGACAGGAAAAACTTGCTCTCGATCGTGCTGCAAGTGCCCGACGACATGTTGCTCGCCGCGGGCTCTGATTTCCGCGTGTGGGCCACAGTGAGCCTGCGCCTTGACGGCCGGATGGTGCAGGTGGATCGCCGAGGTCACCCAGCCATCAACCCGTTCCTGGACTCCATCGATTCCAGGTATGACTACAACGCCGGTCATCCGGCCGAGGATGTCGAGAACTATCTCGAGGCCTGGGCTGCACTACTC
>DATJUH010000250.1:0-3856 GCA_035502515.1 Acidimicrobiales bacterium | reverse complement strand
CTCGTTCATGGGCACCTTGGTCACCCGCTGGAGGGCGGGAGCGAGGCCAGCGCGGGTAGCCGGGCGTAATCTTGACCCCGTTTGGATCGCGCCATGACGCTGCTTAGCGGGACGCTGGAGGCCTATGCTCCGTGACGAGCGAAAAAGCTGAGTGTGGAGCAGGCCCTTCTCCACTTACCTGTCTCGGGCCCCCGGCCGATGAGGCGCTGACCAAGGGCCCACAGCACACCGGGGCCCGGCACTGGGGCAGGGTTGATCGCCGACGCCGCCTATGGGCTATCTGCGCCACCTCCACGGCGCGAACCAGTCGGGGTCGACCTTTTGTGGACACCCGACTTCTGAGAACCGCCGACATCAGAACTGCCGCCTATCGGCTTATGGCCACTCGGCTTTTTGCACAGCCGCCAAATGCGAAGGGTGCTGCAGTGCCCCGCTCGGGCCTGTCTCTCAGCTCGACCCGCTCACGCGACGTTGCTCGGTCAAAGCCTTCTCGACTGCCTGTGCCCACCGCCCCGGCCTCCAGCGGATGACGTCGGTCCGGGCGGCGAGGTCGAGCTCCAGTGGCATGAGCACCGCCTCCTGGACTTCCTCGAGAGACCCGTGCCGTTCCGCCTGCCAGAGGACTTCGGCCGCCAGGTAGGAGCGAGCTTCACGCCACTGCCTCATCGCCTTGTCCCGTCGTGGCAGTCCTATTGTCTGTTCGGCCCGCAGGTCCTTGTCGCTCCCATGAGCCAATAGGTTGGTCCACGCCCACACGGGCACGAAGTCACCGCGGGCTTCGGCTCGTTCGACAAAACGACCGCCAAGGAACGCTTCCGTCTCGTCGACCAGCTGAGCCGATATCCGGCGAGCACCATGCCCCCACTTGCGGTGAGTAGGTTGCTCGGCTGGAGCCGGGCGCCAGTACTGCCGTCTGGGTCGCAAACGAGCGGTCAACCACATTCGCTGTGCCTTATTGACCTCGCGGTTACCGCTACGCGGTGCGCGTTGCCAACCGACTGCTCACCCACTTCGGTGCCCCGAGAATTGTGAAGTTGCGGATGGATAGTTCTTACAGGGGGACGGCCACGGGAGATAGAGCCGGAGATCCCCGTCTAGGCATGATTTTTGTCCATCCTCAAAACGGTCGCCACCCGAGGTTGCCGGCCAGACAGGCCCACTGTGGGACCCGAACTCCTCCTCGCGCTCGCGGTCCTGACCCGTGTTTGTCCCCTGACCCCTCTCCTTTGGGCCAAGCGGCACTCTTCCCTTACCATGCGCCCCAGGCCGCGGGGTCGTCGGCGGGTAAGCCCATTCAGTGACGAACGGATCTTCCTGTTGAGCGCCGACGCCTAAGTGCGCCCCGAACTCGGAGGTGCCAGAGGACGCCGTTCCGCCCGGCTCGGTCGACTCGTCCGGTTCACCCGACGCGTTGAGCTGAACCTCCTTGACATCGGGGCGGCGGGCCAAGTGCGGTTGCCTTCCTCGCGGGCTGTTCACATTCACCTCCTTATCCCGGGCTAGCGCTGGCGAGCGTACCCGGTCACCCTTTTCCAGTGCGCTCAGTCAGGCATTTTGCACAGCCGCGCGCTGGTTGCGTCCAGTTGTCCTACGAGGTCGCGTAGCCGCGCCCGCCGCTCGTCCAGGAGCCGGCTACGGAAAGCGGTCCCCTCGGCCGCCGAGCCTGGACGGGGGTCGCTGAGCTCGTACATTATGCGGCAGGCCCTGTCTATCTGCTGGCAAAGCTTTGCCAGCTCTTCGAGGTCCGATTGCGCCGGCAATCGGCAAGTAATGGTGTTGGGCCTCGTTGTGCACACCTCCTCGGTCTGCTCAGTGCACGGAATTTGCGCACGCTGTGCGCAATGTCGTGGGCGGGCGCTAGGCCCCGTTCGGTCACTATCTCGTCTCGCTGTCCGGGGGACAAGACTGGCCGGCCTCGACCTTGGGCCTGGCCGGGCCCAGCGCCTCGCTCAGCCCGGAGCGCACTATTGGCTCGGCTGCCCCCGACAACCAGCCAGCAATGGTCCGTGCCCGGCCCCGCACCGATGGCCATCGCCCTGTCCTACGTGGTCCGATCTCGCGCACCCACAGCCCGGAACCTACATCCCCGGACGACCCCCGCCAATAGGGCTCACCCCCAAGATTCAAGGGCTAACCCCCAAGGTTCCGAGCGCGCCTTAGCACGGCACCTGCGTCACCTGTACCGGCTGTCGTGTGCGGTCGGTCGACGGGAAGGAGCGACGAAGCCTGGCCGAGGCCGGTTCACGGCGATCCGGCACCATCTCATGACTTACCATCGGGACAGGCCTTTCCCCATCGACCCCAGGAGTCTTACCGAGATGGCCGAAACCCCTGCAGTGTTGCGTGTCGTGATCGCGAGTGACAACTTCCTGACCCGTGAGGGGCTAGCCTGTCTGCTCGGCGGGGTGAAGGGGATCGAGGTAGCCGCTCGGGTCGACAGCCATCCCGAGACCCTGGAAGCAGCACAGCGCTATAACCCCCACGTCTTGGTCGTCGGGATCCGGACCCCCCGGATCGCCGCCGAGGCGGCTATCGAGGCCGCCCGCCGGCTCCGAGCCGACCATCCCGGCATCGGAGTGGTAGTCATCGCCGAGTCGGGCGACGGCTACGCCCTGGAGCTACTCCGCTCCGGTGCCGCCGGTGTCGCCTACTTGCTCGACAACCGGGTCGGCGACCTCGACACCCTGGTCGGCGCTATTCACGACGTGCACGGAAATGAGACCGTCCTCGACCCGTCCATCGTCAACGCCCTGGTCAGGCGCCGGTTCGCCACTTCTCTCGAAGCCCTCTCGGTGCGTGAGCTCGACGTCTTGGCGGAAATGGCCCAGGGCTACTCCAACGAGGAGATCGCCAAAAACCTGTCGGTGTCGCAGAAGGCCGTGGAGAGCCACGTCACCAGCATTTTTCGCAAACTACGAACCGGCGACAGCAAACATTTCGACCGTCGCGTCATGGCCGTACTTACCTATCTCCACGACTACGGCGAACTGAGCCCGCGCCGACGGATCGACGATTACCAGAGCCCTCGGCACCTGAACGACTCAATCTGAGAGCGCTAGGTCCCACTGCTCCTGGATCGCCCAGTGACGCGGCGTTCGTAGGCGTCCGGGACGAACCTGGCCCGCCTCGCCCAACGAGACGTATTGGCCGCCGTCGGCCTGCCTGGGAGTACGGGCCCTGGCTTGGATGAGCTTCCCGCATAGCCTCAGCGCCTTCCACCACCCTGAAGAGACTCCGGCGGCCAACGGCCCGACCTGCTCGTACTGGGCCGCCTGGAGTGCTGAGGGGCGAAAAGCACCGGGTCAGGAGCTCACCAGGCCGTGACCCAGCGGCCTCCCGGCTGGTACCGGGCGCGGTACCTTTGGGTACTTCCGGGCCCCTGGCCCCGTGCCCTCGCGCTGGTCGGCGTCGCGTACGTAACAGCCCCCGTCGGGGTCGCTGGCACACGTCTCGGCCCGCGCCGACAGCCCCCGGGACCACAGCGGCACCGGGTGGCGTCAAGGCCGACCGAGCCGTCAAAGCCGGCCAGCTCGTCTTCCGAGCACACGTTCACCGACGCCGGGATTTGCCGGACAGCCCCTGCCAGACATAGAGACAGCTCACTGCCGGCCCCGGAGGCCAACTGGGCGCTCTTTCTCTGCCGGCTATGCATTGGGGGACCTCGTCGATGCTTGCACGTCGATGGAGGCAGTGGGCCCGAGGGGTCGACGCTAGGGGCTACGTGGTAAGCGTGAAGCAGGCTCGTCTGAAAGTAGCGATAGGGGCGACGCGAGTTCGCGTTATGTGCTTGTTGCGGGTGGGGCCGTACTTTCGCGCACGATCAGGTCAGTAGTGAGTTCGAGGCGTCGTTTGATCT
>DATJUH010000249.1:0-2093 GCA_035502515.1 Acidimicrobiales bacterium | reverse complement strand
TGACTGTCACCAGTCATGAGTATTGTCCTTGACTATCATCGGGCACGCTCGCTTTCGGGCGAAACGAGGGCCTGGCGCTCGAGGGCTCCCCGACATTGCCACAAGCTAGCCTCAGAAGTTGGGTCGCACACGCGTCGATGCCGACTCTAACGCCCCGGCAAGCTCGCCCAAGTTCGACCACATGGGCAATGTCGGGGCTGGGATTCTAAGCTCTCCAGGAGGACGGGGGTTAATAAGGGAGGTTATTCATGACCGAGGAACGAGCACTCGTTATTTTTACCGGAGCCTATGAGCACGTCAGTGATGCCCTTGTAGATCTCGAAGCCATCGAACAGCTGCATAAGGACGATTTTGTCGGCATGTTCGACGGCGCCGTCGTCGAGCAAAAGGGCGGGAAGCCGCGCATCGTCAAGCGGATGGACCGCCCCGTTGTGCGGGTTATACCCGACGAGCTGGGGTTCGGGCCCCTGTCGCGCAAAGAGCTGAAGGAAGCGGCTGCCGAACTCGGCGGCTATCAGGCGGGCTTAATCGTTGTCGGAGAGCCCAGTTTGGAGAAGGCCTTCGACGAAGCTGTGACCAAGGCAACAAAGGTCGGGATGCGCACCGTAGACGCCTCTGCTGACGAGATCGCTAAGGAGATGCAGAACGCGGTGCGCGAAGAAGCTGGGAGCGGTTTGCCGCCGTCGTACCGGCCGGAGCCTTAGCCTGTCTGGGATCGGATCGACCGAGAACGCGTTGGGCGGTGATGCCGGCAAACTGTCAGGTTGGAGCGGCTCAGTCGGCGTCTATCTGTGGCTTGCTCCAGCCTTGAAGGTCGTCGTCGCTCAGGGCACATAGGGCGGCGACACCGGCTCGACCCCTGCGTAAATTCCAACCGTCTGGGCGACTCGGCGACCTGCTGGGCAAGAGGGGCGAGGCGGCGTTCCCTGCGGGACCTCCTCAACGGCGGCGACGCCTTGCTCGTCGGCCCCGAAGAGTGGGAGCCGGCGGCCGGCGATCCCGCTGCCCTCTTCGACGTGGACACGCCGGCCGACCTGGCCCAACTCGGCGTCCCCCAGTGACCAGCCTTCCCCGAGCCCTCACCGCGGTGCGGGCCATCAAGGTCCGGCCCGACCACCACGTCGAGCTTCCCGAGCATCTAGCGACCGAGGAGCCCATGGAAATCCGGGCCGCCGGGCCAGGCCAGGTCGCGGTCCCCGTGGCGGTGACCATGTGCACCCCGGGCCACGACTTCGAACTGGCCGACGGTTTCCCAGTCACTGAGGGTCTGGTCCGCTCGGCCGAGATCACCGCCGTCGCCTACTGCGACGCCGTGGGCACGCCAGACGGTCGTTACAACACCGTCACAGTCCACCTGTCCCGTCCGTGGTCGCCCAAAGGACCGGCCCGTCAGATGGTGGCGTCCACCAGCTGCGGGATCTGCGGGAAAGCCAGCATCGACCCGGTGGAGCTGAGCTGCCCCATTGTCGGTGCGGCCGACCCGTGCCCGCCTCAGTGATCTCGCTCCTACCCGAGCGGCTGCGTCGCTCCCAGCAGGTCTTCGAACGAACGGGAGGCTTGCACGCCGCGGGCCTCTTCGACCCCACGAGCCAGGCGTGGTGCATCCGGGAAGACCTGGGCCGGCACAACGCCGTGGACAAGGTGGCCGGTCACGCGGTGCTTGGTCGTGAACGCGGCACCACACCAGGAGCCGGTTGGGTGCTCATGGTGTCTGGGCGGGCCAGCTTTGAAATTGTGCAAAAGACGGCCTTTTGCGGCGTCGGGAACATCGTCGCCGTCTCCGCCCCGTCCAGCCTGGCCGTCGGCGCGGCCGACCGCCTCGGAGGGGCGGTGGCCGGGTTCGTCCGGAACGGTTCGTTCAACCTGTACTCGCACCCGGAGCGCCTCGATTTGCATCACTGACGGCGACCCACCGAGCCTCGGCGGAGTAGACCTGGCGGGGCTACCACCCCTGTTGTGACAGCCGCTTTTGGAGATGCCGGCCATGCTGCACTGCATATCACTGATATCGGTAACGTCCGAGCCCGACGACGAGATACTTGACCGAGCTCGCACCGAGCGCCGGATAGTCGTTTCTGTGGACGTGGACTTCG
>DATJUH010000248.1:0-14530 GCA_035502515.1 Acidimicrobiales bacterium | reverse complement strand
TCCGCAGCTACGTGCTGGCCCCGTTCCAGCTGGTGAAAGACCTGCGCACTGACTACGAGACGGGCAACGTCGTGGCCGTGCTGGACGGGGACCTCGACCCGTTCATGGAGTCCTACTTGCGGTGGCGCCGCACCAATGCGTTACACGAGGAGCCGCGGTAGCGCCCTAGGCGGGCAAACGGTATGACGGCCCCGGCGGGGTTGGGGCTTGGGCGGGCAAACGGTATGGGGCCGCGTTCTGGCATCATGGTCCTGTGGAGCAAACGCTGACCGACGAAGAAAAGGCCGACCGCCTGGAGCAACTTACTGACCTCATCGAGATGGTCCGGCCCGTCATACAGCAGGACGGCGGGGACCTGGTGGTGGTCAGCGTGGACGTCGAGGCCGGTCTCGTCGAGCTCCAGTTGCAGGGGGCCTGTAGCTCATGCGCCATCAGTGCTTCGACGTTGCAAGCGGGCGTCGAGCGCATCCTGAAGGAACGTTTGCCATGGGTTACCGAGATCACCGGGGGCGTGGACGAGGACATGGACTGGGAAGAGAGCGCGGCCATGGGCCGCGGCGGCTACGTCCCCAACTGGTAGCCCCCCGAACTGGCAGTTCTGGGTAGCCGCGGCCTACGGCCCGGTAACGAGGCATCCCCTTCTGCCCGCCGGCCGGCCGGGTAACGTGCGGTTGTATGTCGACACCGTCTGACGCCGGCTCTTCGAGGCCGGTCGCCTTGCGGGACCGGGCCGTGACGGTTGCCACCGAAGCCGGGGCTCGCGTCCTGCACAGCACCGAACGCTGGGTGCTACAGCATTCGAGCGTCCCGACGACGCCGTTCCTCCGCCCCGAAACCTTCCCCTGGGTGCGCTGGGTTGAGTCGATGGTGCCCGAGGTGCAAAAGGAGCTCGACGACGTCCTCAGCCACCGGGACGAGTTGCCGAACTTCCAGGACATATCCATTGACCAGGCGTCGATCAGCAACGACGACGGCTGGAAGACGTTTTTCTTCCTCGCCTACGGGTTCCGTTCGGAAGCCAACTGCCGTCGCTGCCCGCAGACGGCCTCGCTGCTCGAGAGCATCCCCGGCCTCACGACGGGGTTCTTTTCGATCTTGTCGCCGGGCAAGCACATCCCTCCCCACCGCGGGCCGTGGCGGGGCGTGCTGCGTTACCACCTGGCGCTGAAGGTACCCGAGCCGGCATCTTCCTGCGGCATAAAAGTCGATGACCAGGTGGCGCACTGGGAGGAGGGCAAGAGCCTGTTGTTCGACGACGGCTACACCCATGAGGCCTGGAACTACACCGACGGAGTCCGGGTGGTGCTTTTCTGCGACGTGCTGCGCCCGTTGCGGCCCCCCGCGGACCAGGTGAACCGGGCATTGATCAAAGCCATCAGCTGGTCTCCGTACATACAGGACGCTCGCAACCGCCACGAAGCCTGGGAAAAAAGAGTCGAGACCCTGCGGTGGGGTAACGGCAGTTGACCAGTAGCGAGCGCGCTGAGGCGCCGGCGGCCCCGCCGGCCGACATATTTGCGAAGTGCCCGAGCCCCACTCTGGACGACTACCGCACGGCTGAGGACCTCGGCCTCAACCCGTTCTACCGTGAACTGTCGAGCGAGATCGGCCCCACCATCACCTATGCCGGGGCCGAGGTCATCATGCTCGGTTCCAACAATTACCTGGGGCTCACCACCGACCCGCGGGTGAAAAAAGCCGCCATCGACGCGGTCACCAGGTATGGGACCGGCGTCACGGGCAGCCGCTTGCTGAACGGCACCATGCCGCTCCACAGGGAACTCGAGGAGCTGCTGGCCGACTGGGTCGGAATGGAAAAGGCGCTGGTGTTCACCACGGGCTACGCCGCCAACCTCGGGCTCATCTCGACCCTGGTCAGCGAGGGCGACGCCGTTTTTTGTGACTCGGCCGCCCACGCCTCTCTGGTCGACGGGGCGCGCCTGGCCGACGGCACCCTGCGCGCTTTTTTCCATAACCGGCCCAACAGCCTGCGGCGGGGCCTGCGCTCGTGGCGTTCCCAGCCCGACGCCGGTGGCGTGCTCGTGGCCGTAGACGGCATCTATTCGATGGAGGGCGACTGGGCGCCGCTGGGCGAGATCAGGGAGCTTTGCGACCAGTACGAGGCCCGTCTGCTGGTGGACGAGGCCCACGCTCTCGGTGTGGTCGGCCCGCATGGCGCCGGCACTGCCGCCGCCACCGGGGTGCGGGCGGACGTGATAATGGGCACCTTTTCCAAGTCTCTGGCTAGCTGCGGTGGATTCATCGCCGGCCCGGTCGATGTGATCGCCTTCCTGCGCCTCTTCTGCCGCCCGATCCTGTTCACCGCCTCCAACGTCCCGGCATCGCTCGGTGCCGCTCTGGCCGCGGCCAAGATCGCCAGGCAGGAGGACTGGCGCCGGGAGGTGGTGCTCCGTTTGGCTGAGCGCCTCAGGACCGGGCTGGCCGACCTGGGCTACAACGTCGGGGGCCACACCCAGAGCTGCATTGTGCCGGTGCACGTCGATGACCTGGTCGGTACCGGGCTGCTGTGGCGGGCTTTGCTCGACCGTGGCGTGTACACGAACTGTTCGCTGCCGCCCGCCGTCCAGCGGCCCATGCTGCGCACCTCGGTGATGGCCACCCATACCGAAGAACACGTCGACCGGGCTCTCGACGCTTTTGCCGCCGTGGCTCGGGAGGGTGTCGTCGACGCCGAGCGCGAACGCGTCCTCGCCATGTTGCAGATGGCCGAGCCCTCGGAGCCCAGCGGGGTGCCCTGACCGTCCGGTCCTGACACCCTGGAGACGGCCCGAGGACGTTCGTGCCCAGACTTTTGTGACGCCAACGGCTGACGCCAACGGCATCGTCGTCGGCCTGACCGGGGCCACCGGCCATGTCGGCGGCCTGCTCCTGCAACGGCTGCTCGGCGACCCCCGGGTGGCTCAGGTCAAGTCGGTGGCGCGCCGGCCGCTGCCCCCGGCGCGGTCGGCCGAAGCGGCCACCGGCCGCCTCGTTCATACCCAGGCGGACCTGCGAGGACCTTCGGCACGGCACGCCCTGCAGGGTGTCGACCTGCTCTACCACCTCGGGGCGCAAGTGTGGCAGGGCCGTTCGGGGGCGGGACGGAACGGCATGTACGGTGCCAACGTCGAGGGCACTCGCAATGTCGTGCTGGCTCGCCCCGGCGCTCTGGTCTTCGTGTCATCGGCGGCCGTCTATGGAGCCTGGCCGGACAACCCGCTGCCCATCGACGAGGCCCATGAGCCCCGCCCCAACGTCGAGTGCCCTTATGCGCTGCAGAAATTGCTGGCCGAAAAGACCGGTGCGGCGGACGTGGCCCGCCACGTGGTCGTACGCCTGACCGCGGTGCTCGGGGCCCATGCTGATGCCCGCGTGGCCCGTGCTGTCCACGGCTACCGCTGGGCCGTCCCCAGCATCGCAGGGGCGGCGCAGGCGCTGCAGTGGCTGGACGAAGACGATGCGGTTGAGGGCTTGCTGGCGGCCGGGAGCGCCCTGATGGTGGGCCGGCACATGGCCGGTTGGGACTTAGCCGGTGAGGTCGTGAACATGGCCCCGTCCGACTGGCTGGAGGCGAAGGACGTGGCCTCCTTGGCCCGCAGCCGGGTGGTCGAACTGCCCCGTCGCCTGGTCGTCTCCGGCGCCGAGGTCGGGCGCTTAGCCGGCTTGTCCCCCTTTGGTGCCGACCGTGCCGTCCTCATTGCCGGTCCCCTCGCCCTGTCGGCGGCTAAAGCGGCTCAGTTGCTTGGCTGGAGGGCCGCCAGGACTTCAGCCGAGGTGCTCGCCGCGGCGCTGGAAGATGACTGGGACCGCTTGCCCCGCAACCGGCAGCCATAGCTCCGGCGGCGCCGGCCTATTCCCCGGGCGCGCCTATAGGGCTTTCCTGTAGAGACGCCAGACCTTGTCGCGCCGGCCGCCCATGTCTTCGAGCTGTTTATTGATGCGGTCGTTGGTGGCCAGGCACCACGACCCCTCGGCCGTCTGGACGCCGTCGTCCCGGAGGCGGGTGACGATCTCCCCGTAGAGCAAGGCGCCCAGCGCCAGGTTCTGCACGTCCTGGCGCACTCCCAGAGCCAACACCCGCACTTGCTTCAACTTTTTGGCGCCCAAGAGCAACGGCGCCCAGCCGGATGGAAGGAGCCGGCCGCTGCGTACCTTCAGCATCAACTGGTTGGCATCGGGAAGGGTCAGGCACACCGCCACCGGGACGCCGTCGCGCTCGAGGGCGAATACCCAACGTGGGTTGAGGATCTGCTTCAGCTGCTTGGCCAGGTGCCTGACCTCGGCTTCGGGCATAGGGACAAAGCCCCAGTTGTCCTGCCAGATGGCGTTGTAGATCTCGAAGAAGCGGCCTACCTCGGCGTCGTAGTCCTTTATGTTCATGTCGCGCACATGGACCTTCGAACGCTCTCGTAGCCGTTGCAGGGTCTTGCTCTGGCGGTCCGAGAGGCCCGTCGAAAGGTTTTCGAACCAGTAGCCGTACAGGTCCATTACCTGCGCCCAGCCCGCTCCCAGCCAAAGAGTTTCGTAATAGGGCGGGTTCTCGAGGGTGAGCAGGGTAGCGGGGCGGTCGAAGCCCTCTACCAGGAGCCCCAGCTCATCGTTAGTAGTGAAGTTGGCCGGCCCGACCGCCACCTCGGCCCCGTGCCGCCTGGACCAGTCGAGGGCCACGTCGAAGAGCGAGCCGGCGACGTCGGGGTCATTGACCGAGTCGAAGAAGCCGACCCAGGCCCAGGCCTCGCCCTGGCGTTCGTTGAACACCGAGTCGACGCAGGCTCCGACCCGCCCGACCACCTTCCCGTTCTGGTGTGCTGTCCAAAGTGCCCACTCCTGGTGCTGGTGGGCCGGGTGGCGTCGGGAGAGCCGGTCGTAGACGCTGAGGCGCAGGGGCGGCACCCAGTTGGGGTTGTGGCCGTGGAGACGGAAGGGCACATCGATGAAAACCCGCTTGCCCGGCAGTTTGTCGGCCGGCCGGATCTCGGTACCGGCCATTTAACGGTCTTGTGGCACGATCGGCCGCTCTCTTTCTTCGAGCGCAGCGGGTCTGGCGAACTCGTAGGTGGGCTACGTTAGCCCACCGTCCTCCTCCGGGCCGGCATCTGGCTCCTCGAAGCGAAGCGGCTCGCGTGACGTTTTGGTCGGCGAGATCACGATCGTTTGGCCGGCCGACGGCTCCTCCTCGGAACCGAGCACGCCGGCCTTGGTCTGCGCCCTTCCCGGACGGAGCCGGGTGGCCCGCTTGCCGTTGATCGTCACTTGCTCGGTCACGGGCGATTCGACCTCGTTGATCGAGGAGAGGCCCGTCTGCCTCAAGTCGAGCTCGATGACCTTGGCCGAGAGCAGGTCTCGCATGGCCCGGCACACGTCGAAGTCGCTCATGTTGAAGGCCCGGCCGATCGAGCGCAGGTTACGGCGGCCATCGACCGCCGTAAGGACGCGCCACTGCTCTCTGTCCAGGGTCACCTGGCCCGGGTCCAGCTCCGTCACGAGGCGCGGCTGTACGTCGAGCGAGGGAATGAGGACCTGGAGCTCCTGCCATTCGGCCAGCCGGCGCCGGGCCTCGTCGAGAGCCTCGGGCACGGTGATGACGGTGCCGCCCACCGGCCCGTCCCGTTTGCCGGGGTGGAACTCGAAGTTGCCCCTGTCCGTACCGAGCAGCTCGAAGCAAATCTCCTGCGCCCGTTGAGTGACGTCGCCCGACACGGCGGCCGCCTGGTGCTCGGACTGGTCCGCCCCGACGATCTGCCCATCGGCGAAGAAAAGGTTGGCAGCAAAAGAGCGGCTGCGAACGTGCAACCTGCCGGTCATATTGCGCGACGACAGCAGCTCCAGTACCGCACTGAAATCAAGAACGTCAAAAGTCCCTTGTAGCGGCATGGCAACCTATTCTGGCAGCCGTTGAGCGGTATGCGCTGGCCGAATGACGAATTAGCTCTCCAGCACGGCGCCGGTGACGGCCCAGCCGTGAGGGAACGGGCTCACGGTGAGGGAAAGAAGGTCGTTCCCGTCCCGGTAAACGCAGTTGGAGGCGGCGTTGCCCGGAGGGCTGCTGCAGCCGCGGTACTGCACGCCGGCGCCTGGATAGGTGTAAGCGAAAAGGGCCGAAACGGCGGCCGGGTCGGCGTCCTTCAGCGCCGTGGACCGGTTGCGGGCTACCCACGCATCCAATAGCGCCCATCCCGCCAGCGCCGGGCTCGACTGGGGTGACGCCGGCGCCCAGGCGGCCACAGTTCGCTTGGGTGGAGCCGGTTTTGGCGTCTTGGGCTCGAGGGCCGACGTGGCCCCCTTGGCCGCAGGGGCAGAGGTAGTGGCCGGCCGCTCCGCCGCGGTAGAAGTGGCCCGGGAGGTAGACGACATGGCCCCCGGGTTGGCCGGAGTGGGGTTGGGCACAGTCACCCTGGTCGGCCCGGCGGCGGGAGCTTGGCTGGTGGTCGGGGTAAGCGTGGCAGTGACGGGCGCCACCGCCGCAGAAGGGTGCGCTATCGGGGTCTCGCTCGCCTGGGGCGACGACCCCCCACAGGCACCCAGCAAGACCGAGACCGGTACCGCGAGCACCATGAAAAGGGCCCTTACCCGCATACCTCGATGATCGCAGGGTCCGTGGGCCGCTGCATGGCACATACTCGGGAGGCAGGTGCATGGCACACACACGGGAGACGGTAAGCTTCGGCGGCGCTTTTCTGAGTAACTAGTCAGGAACGGACTAGGCACACGGCGACGCCACGTCGGGAGGTCAGTTGCAAGAGGGTCAGTGGCTGGTGGCGAGCTTGAGTGGTGGGCGGGCGGCTCTGTTTTACGTGCTCGTCGCCATGCACGCCGTCTCGGCGCTGGTCGGGTTCGGCAGCATCGGCTTCGCCGGGACGTACGCTTCTCGTGCCTTCCTGCCCGCCACTCCCGCCCTGCCCGGCCCTTCTGAGGAGGCGACGCTTCCTCCGGAGCAGCTGCGACCGGCCGGCACCGAGCTGGCCGAGCAGGACGAAGAGAGCGAAGAGCTTTTGCGCTATTTCGAAAGACCGGCCCGGTTATGGCCGGCTCTCGTGGCTGTGCCCTTCTTCGGCCTGGGCGCCCTCGCCGCCAACCCCGATATCGGGGGCCTGGACCAGGCCTGGGTGCTCGGCGCGCTGCTGGTGTGGCTGTCGGCCACTCTGATCGCGGCCAGCCTGATAGTGCCGGCATTGCGGCAGATGCGGGCCATGCTTTTCCGCCGCGACACGCCCTCGGACGAACCCGGGCGGGAAGCCGAGCGCATCCGGTTCGCCCGGGCCGCTACGCTGGCCGGTCGCGGCGCCGCGTGCTGTGATGTTCTGTTTTTTGTGGCCCTGGCGCTGATGATCTGGCAGCCTTGAATTGCGGCCCCACTGAACGTCTGGCCGTGAACGACTGCTCACTCGAAGGCAGAACGTAGTTTGCCGGGCCGCCGGCGGTGAGCCTTCGAGCTCTTGTCCTCGCCACGCCCTTTTGTGGCCTGGCTCGCCCTCTGCCCGGTTGGACCGGGCGACGTCGTCCGCCCCGTGAGCCGGTCCTGCCTGTATTCAGTCCTCTCTATCTCCCGTCTCTCTGTGTTCCGTCTCTCTGTGATCCGTCAGTCGGAAGCGCTATTATTAGTCTACCGAGTAATCAGGCAATTCTTAGGAGCGGCCTGTCTTTGTATTTGCGCCGGACGCGCTACGCTCCTTGTTATATGGCTCGGTCCAACGGCGATGAAAGGCCCGGGGGGCGCCCGGGCTACGTGAAACGGTCGCCTTTAGCCAAGTCCCGCCCACACTCGCCGGCAGGGGCAGGAATGCCCGGCACCAGGCAGCTGCTGTCCGCTCGGCCCGAGCCTGTGCCCGCCGGCAGCCCGAGTTCTCTCGGCCCGAAAGTGTCCCGATTTCGGGGTTTATCGCTGACGGAGATCCTGTCGGATTACAAACTGGCGCTCCTTTCGCGTTACCTCGACGACCGGGAAATAACTCTGCAAAAACAGAGCAAGGGCTTTTTTCATATTTCCGGGGCCGGGCATGAAGCGCTCGCCCTCGGGCTTTCCCATTCATTGCGGCCTGGTTATGACTGGTTCTTCCCGTATTACAGGGACCGGCCTCTCGCTCTCGCCCTCGGCATAACACCCACCGAACTTCTGCTGCAGGCCGTCGGCGCAGCCACCGACCCGGCTTCAGCTGGGCGACAGATGCCGTGCCATTTCAGCTCGCGCCAGTTGAGCATCGTCACCCAGTCGAGCCCTACGGGCTCCCAGTGCATTCCGGCGGTCGGGTGTGCCGAAGGGGGCAGGTATATATGGCGGCACGCCCTGGACGGGGTGGCCGGCTGCACCGCCCGTGAGGACGAGGTTGTCTATCTCTCACTCGGAGAAGGCGCCACTTCTGAAGGTGAATTCTGGGAAAGCCTCAACACGGCCTGCTCCTTGCAGCTGCCCGTTCTTTACGTCATTGCGGACAATGGTTACGCGATATCGGTCCCAGCTTCTCAGCAGTCCCCTCGGCCCATCTCGGAGCTGGTAAAGAGCTTCCCTATTTCGGTGTACGACATCGACGGGCGTAACTATTTCGAGGTTAGGGAAAAAGCACCCGGCATTGTGGCCGCCATCCGCCAAGGTAAGGGCCCGGCTTTGGTGCACGCCACCGTGACCCGTCCTTACTCGCACTCTTCAGCGGACACCCAGAGCAAGTACCGGCCCCGTAAAGAGCTCGAGGATGAAAGTTGGAACGACCCGATTTCCGTCTTGGAGCGGGCACTCCTAGAGGGCAAAGTCGTTTCCGGCGCGGACCTGGCCAAGATGCGGGAGGAGGCCCACGCCCTGGTGTCAGAGGCAGCCAAAGAAGCTTTGCGGGCGCCGCGTCCTGATCCCGCTACGATTGGCCGCCATCTGCTCGAACTTCCGGTCGTGACCCCTGAAGAAGCTTCAGACGAAGCTGCTCGTGGACAGGCCGGCGCAGAAGGCGCTCCGGTCGTTGCGTTGGGCGAGGCCGTCCGGCTGACCCTGTTCGAAGCCATGGCCGAAGACCCCCGGGTCAGGGTGTTCGGCGAAGACGTGGCCGACGCGCCCGAGGAGCTGCTCGACGAGGTCGAGGGGAAGGGGGGTGTGTTCGGGACCACTTTCGGGCTCCAGCGCAAGTTCGGCCAGGACCGGTGCTACAACACGCCCGTGGCTGAGGCCAACATCGTCGGCCGGGCCATCGGCCAGGCCGTGCGAGGCCTGCGGCCCGTGCCCGAAGTGCAGTTCTTCGATTACATCTGGACCGCAATGCAACAGATCAAAAGCGAGGCGGCTACGACGAGGTGGCGGTCGGCCGGCATGTGGTCGTGCCCCATGGTGTTGCGGGTCGCCGTCGGCGGGTACCTTTCCGGCGGCGCTATTTGGCATTCACAGTCTGGCGTCTCGATTTTTGCCCATATACCAGGGCTCGTAGTAGTCATGCCTTCCAGGGCTGTCGACGCGGTGGGGCTCCTGCGAACGGCGCTCAAGAGTGAGGACCCCGTCCTTTTCCTCGAGCACAAGCACCTGTTGCGCCAGAAGTACACCGAGGGCCGGTTCCCGGCGCCCGGCTTCCGGTTGCCTTTTGGCCAGGGCCGAATTGCTCGACCGGGGAGTGAATTGACGATCGCCTCTTATGGCGCCACGGTGGAGCGCTCTCTGTGCGCCGCTGAGGCCACCGGTGCGAGTGTCGAAGTCATCGACCTGCGCTCGATAATGCCGTGGGACAAGGAACTGGTGGCCAGCTCACTGGCCCGGACCGGGAAGTTGCTGGTCGTTTCCGAAGACAACCTGACCTGTGGCTTTGGCGCCGAAGTGGCCGCCTGGGCCGGCGAACACTGCTTCGGGGACCTCGATGCCCCGGTGCGCCGGATCGGCGCCGCCGACACCCATGTTGGCTATGAGCCCGGTCTCGAGCGCGCTACGTTGCCGCAGACCGTGCAGATAGCCGACGCGGCCCGGGAGCTGCTGGCTTTCTGACCAAAGGGGCGGCCAGGTGGCGCCGGCTGTCGCGGCCGGCCCCTGTTTTGGCTAAAGTGGAGACGGGAATGGCACGTCTCGCTCGCAGTGTCGTGCGCCTAGTTGTGGTCCTGGTGCTGGCGGGGGCCCTGGTAGCGGTGGCCGTCGGCTCGATCGCCTACTCCACGGGCCGGGTGTTCCACGACGTCGCTTCGGCAAAAGAGGATCCCATGCCGGGCCTCGTTACAGATCCGTCCTTGCCCTCGGTGATATATGCCGCCGACGGTTCGGTCATGGCCACGTTGCGGTCTTCTCTCTACCGCCAGCCGGTCGCGTTGGCGCGGATCTCCCCGGTGCTCATCAACGCCGTCCTCGACACGGAAGACCATGCCTTCTGGTCCCATGGAGGGCTCGACGTAGAGGCGACGGCACGAGCCCTGCTGGCCGATGTCAACGCCGGAGCGGCTGTCCAGGGCGGCTCGACCATCGCTCAGCAGCTGGTGAAGAACATCTACCTCACCGATCAAAAGACGTTGAGCCGCAAGGTCCGGGAAGCCGTCCTGGCCGAACGGCTGGAAGAAAAATACTCCAAGCAGCAGGTGCTCGATGCCTATCTCAATTCGGTCTACCTGGGCAGCGGCGCCTACGGCGTGGAGGCCGCGGCCAAGGAGTACTTCAACGAGGATGCCGACCAGCTCGACCTCCCTCAGGCCGCCTTGCTGGCCGGGCTGATCCAGGCCCCGAGCGCTTACGACCCCATCATCAACCCGGTGGGGGCGCGTGAGCGGCGCAGCGAGGTCCTGTCCCGCATGGTTTATTACAAGACGATCACGCCGGCCCAGGCCACCGCGGCCAACGAAATTGCCCTGCCGACCACCGTCCACGACGCACCCGGCGTGTCGTACACCTCGTTCGGGTTTTACGTGGACCAGGTCGTCAACCAGCTACTCGACAACCCGGCGCTCGGTGCCACTTTGAGCGAGCGCGAAAATGCGCTGTTCAACGGCGGGCTGAAAATCTATACCAACGAGGACCCGGCACTGCAGGGTTACGCACAGCATGTGGCCGTGGCTGACATACCGCCCGGCCTGAGTCACGTGGTGGCGGCTTTTGCCGTGATCGACCCGAGGAACGGCAACGTCGACGCCCTGGTAGGTGGTCCCAACCCGGGCACCAGCCAGTTCGACGACGCCGTCCAGGGCGAGCGCCAACCGGGGTCGGGGTTCAAGTTGTTCTCGCTGATCGCGGCGCTGGAGGACGGTTACAACATCTACGACTCGATCCTGGCCACGTCCCCGTGCGCGGTGACCTTCCCCGGTGTACCGCTGGCGGCCGGGTACAACCTGAACCGGCTGATGAACAACGACGCGGGTGACCCTAATGGCGTGGTCACGCTCGTCGAGGCGACGGCCGTGTCGATAAACTGTGCGTTCTTGCGCCTCGCCCACCAGGTGACTTTGCCGAAGGTTATAGACGTGGCCAGGAGCATGGGCGTCTCGGATTCCACCCTCGACCCCGATAACCCTTCTCTGGTAATAGGCACTGAGGCCGTGCGTCCGATCGAAATGTCAGCCGCCTATGCGACGGTGGCGGACGGGGGCATTTACCACACGCCGACTTTTGTAAACCGCGTCGTGGACCGTACGGGGGACGTGATTTACAACGGCGAGCAGCCGGGCCGGCGGATTTTTTCTCAGGAAGTGGCGGATGAGGCCATCGTCGCCCTGCGGGCGACCGTGCAGTACGGCACGGGCACGGCCGCCGCCCTTCCCAACGCAGACGTGGCCGGTAAGACTGGCACAACGGACAACAGCGTCGATGCCTGGTTCAACGGCATAACCCCGACCCTGGTGGCATCCGTGTGGATGGGCGACCCCTATGGCGAGCAACCAATGTACGTAAACGGCGTCGAGGTTTATGGCGCCGATTACCCCACGCAGATTTGGCACGACGTCATGGCGTACGCCTTGCGGAACGTACCGTACTCCTCTTTTCCCGACCCCGACCCCAACCTGATGCCGCCGGTCGAGTACATCACCTCGCCCAGCCTCGAACAGGACGACTTGCTGTCACACGGCGGCGTCGGCCCGCCCTCGTGTGTTTGGGACGGCCAGCTCGTCCCCTGTCCGACGACGACCTTGCCCCCGCCGCCGCCGACCACCGCCCCCCCGACCACGGCGAACCCGGGATCCGGGGGCTCGACGACTACGGCCCAGCCGGCCACGACAAGGGCGCCTACGACTACGGTGCCGCCGACCGTGCCCAATTCGGCTGGAGGCGGCCCGGCCACGACCTTTGCCGTGCCCAAGTCGCCGACCACGGTAGCGACGCTCCCGACCACGGCGGGGCCACCTACCACTGCGGCTCCGACGGCCCAGACCCAGAGCACCCAGACCCAGAGCACCCAGACCCAGAGCCCGCCGGCAACGGCCACGATCTCGGGCCAGGGCCAAGGCGGTGGTGGGCCGGCCGGTCCCGGCCGCCGAGCAGGCCAGCAAGGTTTTGGGGGCGGCGGGGGGTTCAACGGGGGCGGCAACGGGTTCGGCCACGGAGGCCGGGGCGGGGGGTACGGGCCTTGAGCGCCGCCGACCTCGAGGCGCTGCTGGCTCTGCAGGACCTCGACACCCACATCGACCAGGAAGTGCATAAAAAGAACCACCTGCCCGAACGAGAAGAACTGGCCCAGCTCCAACTGGTCATGGGCCAGACGCAGGCCGCTCGTTCGGAGGTGGCTGTTCAGCTGTCCGACGTGGTCTCCCGCCAGGAGGCGGCGGAACGGGAGCTGAAGGCCACCGAGGAGAGAGTGGCACAGGTGAACACGAGGCTCTACGGCGGCACGGTTACGGCGTCGCGCGAGCTGCAGGCAATGGCGGCCGATGTCGAGGGCCTCAGGAAGCGGGCATCTGAGCTCGAAGATAGGGCACTGGGCCTGATGGAGGAGCGAGAGCCATTTGATTCTCAGATGGCCCGGTTCGACGCCGAGGTGGCCGGCCTCGAGGCTCGCCGGCAGGACCTCCAGACCAGCCTGCTTGCCTCCGAAGCCGAGGTGGACGACGACATCGCCACTCTGACCGCCCAGCGCCCGAAGGCGGCCGGTGCCGTGCCGGAGCAGTTGCTCGGTACTTACGAACGCTTGCGCAAGCGCCTTGGAGGGGTGGCCGTGGCCCGGTTGACCGGGGGGCGCTGCGATGGGTGCCATCTGAGCCTGCCGGCCGTGGAGCTCGACCGTATACGGCACGAATCCGCGGGCACGCTCGAATACTGCGAGCAGTGCGGGCGCATCCTCGTGATCGCCGGGGGTTGAGGGCCACAATTGCCGTCGGCGCCCAGCCCGGATCTATGGCCGTCCGCCCCGGCTAAGGCTGTTTCGGTAGGCCGGTCCGAGGTCTTGGTCGGTACCTGCTCGTGGACCGACCCGACGTTGACCAAGGACACGTCGTGGTACCCGCGGCGATCGATGAGCGCGGCCGAAAGGCTGAGCTTTTATGCCGGGCACTTTCCCATCGTGGAGGCGGACTCGACCTATTACCGGCCGCTGCAGCCCGAGCTGGCCCGCACATGGTCGGAACGGGCCCCCGCCGGGTTTTGCTTCGACATAAAGGCCTACGGGTTGCTGACCGGCCATCCGGTCGACCAGGCCACGCTGTGGCCGGACCTTAAAGACGAGCTGACCGAAGAAGCCCGGAGCAAGCGCCGTGTTTATGCCCACCACCTGCCGGCTGACGCACTGGAAGAGGCCTGGGCCCGCACGGTGAGCTCCTTGAAGCCCCTGGGGGACAGCAGCCACCTGGGAGCCCTCCTTTTGCAATACCCACCCTGGTTCGTGCCCAAGCGGGCCAACCGGGAGGAGCTCGCCCGCCTGCCCGCCCGGCTGGCCGGCACGGCGGCGTGCGTCGAGTTTCGTTCCCCGGGTTGGCTTTCCGAAGACGACCGCTCCCGCACCGTCGACCTGCTTCGAGAGCTCGGTTTGGCCCTCGTCGTCGTCGATGCCCCTTCCGTGTCCGGGCTCCAAACCGTGCTGGACGTCACGAACCCCAACCTGTCCGTCGTCCGTTTTCACGGCCGGGCCAATGACACGTGGAAAGCCCGGGACGTGAGCGCAGCAGAGCGGTTCCGCTACCTCTACAGCGCCCAGGAGCTGGAAGAATGGGTACCCCGGGCGCGGGAGCTAGCGGCCTCGGCCTCGAGGGTCCATCTCCTCATGAACAATTGCTACCAGGATTACGGGGTGCGCAATGCGGGGGAGCTGGCTGAGATGCTGGCCGGCGAGGACTGAGCCGGCGCAAAAAGTGGCCGGGCGTAACGGTGGCCGGCGCATTTGGGGGGGGCTCCAGTTGACAGGACGCTCGAGCCTGGCCCTCTCGGCCTCGCCCTCTCGGCCTGGCCGTCTCGGCCTCGCCCTCTCGGCCTGGCCGTCTCGGCCTGGCCCTCTCGGCCTGGCCCGTCTCGGCCTCGGCCTGGCCGTCTCGGCCTCGCCGTCTCGGCCCCCGGTTGACGCTACCTTTGCGCGCCAGGTGCGCTTATCGTTACCCTAGCGCGCACAAGTCCCCAGTTGGACCCGCGCTAAATTTCCCCCCGCCGGGCCTTGGGGCGATATCCTGG
>DATJUH010000247.1:0-3578 GCA_035502515.1 Acidimicrobiales bacterium | reverse complement strand
GTCGCGTCATCTGCAACCACGTGATGGCGTCCAGGCCCACCGCCGCGGTTGGGAAGGTGAACGACCAGAAACCAGGCGTGAAGGACAGTTTGGCATAGACGAAGGCCAGCCGGGACTGCAACAAGACCATGAGGATCGCGTAGCCACCTAGGCCGGCGGCAAGAACGTCCGGCGGCCCGGGGTGCAACAGGTGGTACGCGACCCCCGCCACCATCGGCGGTCCTGCTTCCAGGGCAATCACCGGTGTCAGGGCCGGCGACAGGCGGGGCCTTATGAAAAGCCGGTTCAGGATAATTGATGCGACCAACAGCCAGCTGACTATACCGACCCCGAACCACGCCGCGGCCAAGAGGTGCAGATGTGCTTCCGAGGCGGAGATCGACCCGACCAAGCCCGCGGTCGCGGTCGGCAGCAGGTACCCCGGGTGCATGCAATCGTCGTAGAGGTCGTTGATTATCCACTGACCCGTCGAGAGGCCCCCGATGACGACCGTCATCGAAGAAAAGACAATGACGAGGACCCGCCCAGCGCCAAAGGAGACGGCGCACAGGATCCCCGACAGCAATGTCGGCACGATGACGATGAGCGCTTGGAACGGCGAAAGGATGGGGTTGCGCCAGTCCTGCCGTACCCGATGGAGGCCCTTCGAGGCGTAAGTTACGACGAGTGCCGCCCACACGCACGCGGCGAAGATGGCGAGCAACTCACCGATCAATTCGGTGAGGCCCACCATGGGAGCAGCCAGCCTCCAGACTTCGGCGAGCCCCGACAGGCCGAAGGCGATCCCGAAGACGTTGGGTGGGAGAATGGGGAGCGTTCGATGCCGGACCGCAACAGCGGCCGCATCTTCAGTCATTAATATATCCTCCTCTTTCCGGGACCGGACATCGACGGTGACGACATGCGACGCGTTTGCTCTATTGGCGTCGTGCGGGTCGCTCCCTCTGACTAAGCAGTTAAAGAGGCGCCCACAGGAGCGGCTGGATGGCTAAGTCGAGGGCCAGACCCCGCTGCAGGGGTCCGATCCCGCGCACCGACTCGAGCCCGACATGTTCGAAGCCGCTGCTATCCCGGTGATCGTGCGCGTACCCTCGACACTGGCGGGCACGGTCGGCCTATGCTCAGCATCAGAACCCGGCCAAGCTGTGGGCACTGTTGTACGGAATATCTGCTGTTGTAACCTCAGTGAGCCCGCCGTTTGCTTGCACGGCGTAACCGATGACCATCGACGCGTTGGGATAGATCTGATAGAGGTAAGAGCCATCCGGCGTCATCCACATGTCGATTGGTCCCGATCCGACGGTGCCTCCGAGATCTCTGAACGTGCCGTCTCCTGGGACCTTCCGACATGCTGGATCCGCTGCAACCTGAAGTGCGTTGCCTTCGAGCCGCCAGCTGGTGATGTAGCTGTGACCGGTCATCGTCGCGAAGACCAGCCGGTCATCGGGAGTCATCGACATCCAACACGGGAACCCCCTGCCTGTGCTCGTGTCCGCTTGCACGGCTCGCCCGGGCGTCACCTTCCCATTCGCCTCGAGTGTAGCCAGTGAAACAGCATCAGCGGTAGCTAGTGCGATCACGAACTGGTTTGGCCGATGCTTCAAGAACAACGGGCACCAAGGGGAACTTCCGCCCGCACCCTGAAACATCGGCTCGCCTAGCCTCGATTATTCGCCCATCGCAGCCGGGGACTGTCAAGGCTCATAAACCGGCGCATTCAGGCCGGGAAAAGGGGGATGCGGGAACGCCAAAGGTGCCCGCGGCCCCGATTTGGGCCTCGGGATGGGCATTTTGGGGCCGTGCCTGTTGGCTTGTGCTCTGTCACGCCACGATGAGGCTATTTGTAGGCGCGTCGGGACAGGCCGCGGGCGCTAGCGTGAACGTGAGCGGGCGTGGGGGCGGATCAGGTCGCGAAGTTGAGCGCCGAGAGCCGCTCGAAGGCCCTGGCCAGGGCCTTTGCCCAGGGCCAGGTGGAATCGAGGCGAAGAAGGCTGCGCCGGCCGGTGCGGGCCAGGCGCCCGGCGACGTGCAAGACGCAGTAACGGAGCCGCTTGGGCTCGGCGTTCGCGAGCTCGCCGTCCAAGCACAGGCGTTGTGCCCACACCAGGAGGTCCTGGGCCAGCAGCACGACGAACATCCAGGCGGCGTTGGAGGAAAAACGCTGCCCCGGGAAGTGTGCCAGGCCGGTTGCCTTGGCCGCTTTGATGCGGTCCTCCACGTGGGCGTGGCTGCGGTGGCGGGCTTCGAGGTAGACGATGTCGGGGTCTTTGGAGTTGGTGATGAAGACCTGGTGGCGGAAGCCCTCGGGGTCGAACAGGTCGAACTGGGCGCCGACGTGGGGCTCCTCTCGCCTGCAGACCGCCCTGGTGCCCTCCGGCCAGGCAGAAAGGTCCAGGTAAGCGGTGACCTCGGCCACCCCGGCGCCGTCGCGCTCTTCCATGTCGAGGCTAATGGGGACGGCCCAGGCACCGGCGGGCACGTCCAAGATGGCCAGGCGGACGGCCTCGGTGACGTCGAAGCCGATCGAGAACTCGAAGCCTTTGGCCACGATGGCATTGACAAAGCCGTGGGTGGCACCGGCCGAGTCGGCCCGGGCCAGCACCTCCAGGCTGTTGTCGGGGCCCTCTTGCTTGGTCGGCACCGGCAGCTGGGCCACGGCGGCGTCGAGCAGCTCGACGTGGTCGGCGGCGGTGTTGGCCCCCGCCGAGCCCGGCCGCAGTTTGCCGGCCAAGGCCTCACCGGTCTGATCGCAGTAGCAGAGCAAGGGGTGGAAGCCGTAGCCCTTCTTGTAGGTCGGCCCCGCCCCCTCTTTGTCGTCGGTGTGCACGTCCACCACGGTGGCGTCGAAGTCGAGCGTCACCAGCTTGGCCTCAGGGCCCAGGCCGGCGGCCCAGGCCCTCGCCCTCGAAGCTGCCCGGGCGGCCTGCAAGCGATCGAGCAGGCCCTCGTCGATGGCGCCCAGCAGGCGCCACGCCGTCGGCTGGGAGGCCACCTCGCCGAACAGGCCGGGCTGGTCACGCAGCACTTTCAAGTCGGAGACGAAATCGTAGCCATCGGCGGCCATGACGGCCAGGTCCACCAGCACCTGCCCAGGAGCGTGACGGCGGGGCCCCTTCACTATCGGTGCCAGCGCAGCTGACAGGTCGGCGGCAATACTCAGCCGCTCGGCCAGCTCGGCCACCAACCGGGCCCCGGTGTGGCCCACCAGCCCCTGGCCGTCGGTAGTCACCTTCAGCCTCGGCAAACGACGACTAGCGGGCTGGCAGCGGCTACGCTTCACTTTCAAGGTGACCCTCCTGGTAGGGGTTTTGGACTCGGTAAGTCAATTTTCCCTTACCAGGCGGGCACTTTGGCGGATGCCCGGCTACATCAGGCCAGCGGATGAATAGTCGCGGTTAAGGCCACTACCACCTCGAATGTTGCTTCTCACGCCGGCCTCGTTCGGTCATTCGTTGTGCATTACGGTGGTAATGGCGAGCCGTGCCGACCTGCGGGTAGGTATGAGGGCCGAGCACAGCTATGACGACCCCGGTGAGCGGTATGGCGGCCATCAAGGTCGCGTCCCAGACGTCAAGCAT
>DATJUH010000246.1:0-5057 GCA_035502515.1 Acidimicrobiales bacterium | reverse complement strand
GGGCGACGACCCCGCCTGGTTCGAGGTGCAGAGGCCGGCCAAATTGTCGCGGTTGGCCGTTCTGTTCCGCTTCGTCCTGGTCATCCCGCAGATGATCGCCCTCTTTTTCATTGGAATCGCGTTGGCTTTCGTTATGTTTGTGGCCTTTTTCGTCGTAATCATTCTCGGCCGTTGGCCGGACGGGATGCGGGAGTTCGTGGTCGGCGCCAAGCGCTGGACGATACGCGTCGACGCCTGGTTCTGGTTACTCGCCAACGCTTACCCGCCGTTTTCCCTGACCTGAAGCCCCGGGGGCCCCTGTTTCGGGGTGCCTCGGGGCGCCGGCCGTGGGCATGGCGTTATCGCCGCCTCCGAGAGGGCGGTCGCCAACGAACAGGTGGAAGCCACTCGTCTGGCTCTTGGCCGTGGCAGCTGGGCCGGGCTGGCGCAACCCTGACCGGTGATGGATGAGCCGTGTCCGACCGGCCTTGGCGCGCCAGGTGCTCTTATCGTTACCCCAGCGCGCACAAGTCGCGCCGCCGCCGGGCCACAACGCCTCTGGCCCCCCGCCACCTGCCGGCAACTGGCCCGGAGGGCGCGGACGAAGATCCAGGCCGGCGCCGGCCACCCGGAGACCGAGACGAGCCTGCGCGAGCACCGGCAGCTGGCTGAGCAGTTCATCCAGGCCTGCCAGAGCGGCGACATGTCGGCCCTCGTCCAGATCCTCGACCCGGGCGTCTGGGGCGACATAGACCTCGGCCCGCTGGACCCGCGCAATGGCCGTGGAGCACGCGGCCGCAGCGGCGTTGCTTCCAACCTGCTCCGTTACTTCGGGCCTTCGGCGACGCTGGTGTCCTATACGGTCGGCGGCCACCCCGTCCTGCTGGCGTTTGTCGAGCAGAAGCTTTGGGCAGTGATCTCGTTGACCACCGAGCACGACCTCATAAAGCGGATCCACGTCATCGCCGACCCGGTCAAGGTCGCCTTTTTGAGTTCGCAGCTTGCGCTGGCCGGCTGACTGGAGAGGCGTGCGGCCTGCACCACAGAGCCGGCGAGCGGTTCGCCGGCCGGGCCAGATCGCTACGGCATCAAATACTGCGGGCCGGAAGCCATACTGGCGTCCCCGGCTAAATGCCGAGAAGCGGCCGGGACGTGCCTACGTCGTACGCGGGTCGGCCCCCAGCCGAACGGACGCCCTCGGTCAGTTGGTGCGGAGTAAGGCGCCCATCGTGCCCGAGGTGCAGGACGCCGGCCCGCCGGCCGATCGTGGCCGCGTCGGCGATCAGACGACGGTGGCATCGCCAGTAGACCGATTCCGAGCACATGACCGCGGTGCGGTTTTTGCCCCCCCTATCGAGGACTTCGTCAAGGGCGTCCCAGAACTGCTCCGACCGCATGTAGTCCGCGTAGCCTCGGAAAGAGCCGTTGCGCAAAGCCGTATTGGGCGAGTCGGGGTCGGCTTTTCGCCAGCCACCGAGACGGGGTTCCCAGTAGTAGGCGATGCCGGCCTCCGGCACCCACCGCTCCATCTCGGCCCGGCCCACGTGGGGGTGGCGTCTCGAACCCGGAGCCGTGCGCACGTCGACCAGCGTCTCTACGCCGGCGCCTCGCAGCAAGCCGGTCAGTTGCTCCTCACTAAGGGTGCCGTGGCCCACGGTCAGCAGCTCTGGCCCGGCCTTCAACCCCTCTCCATCCGCTCTCATCTGCACTCAACGGTGGAGAGCTTGCTCGTGAGACCGATGGGTGGCGGGTTCGAGCTGGAAAGTGCAGTGCTCGACGTCGAAGTGCCCGGCCAGGCACTCACCCAGCCGGTCCAACACCCGGGCCCCGCCGCCGTCCGCCAGTGCCGAGTCGGCGACCACGACGTGGGCGGAAAGGACCGGGAGGCCGCTCGTTACAGTCCAAACGTGGAGGTCGTGCACGCCGAGCACGCCCGGGGTATCACAGATGTGCCCTCGGACCAAAGCCAGGTCGACGTTTTTCGGTGTGGCTTCGAGCAGGACATCCGTGGCGTCACGAAGCAATTTCGCCGTGCGGGGCAGGATCAGGGCCCCGATGGCGATGGCGGCGATGGAGTCGGCCCGTTGGAACCCCGTGATGGCGATGACGACGGCAGCCACAATAACGGCCGCCGCCCCCCACATATCGGCCAGTACTTCGAGGAACGCAGCCCGGACGTTCAGGCTTTGCCCCTGGCCCCGGTGCAACAGCAGCAGACTGGCGGCGTTGCCGGCCAGCGCCAGCAGGCCGAAAGCGAGCATGAGCGAAGGGGTGGCGGTCCGGGGGTGGACCAGGCGCATCACGGCTTCGATGAGGATGAACGCCCCCAGCCCGAACAGCAGCACGGCGTTGATCACCGCCGCCAGGATCTCGGCTCGCAGGTACCCAAAGGTGCGGGCATCGCTTGGCGGCCGGGCGGCAAAGTGCACGGCCAGTAACGACAGGCCGATCCCCGCCGCGTCCGTGGCCATATGACCGGCGTCGGCGATCAGGACCAGCGAATGAGCCAGCACCCCGCCGACGATCTCCGCCGCCAGGATGGCCAGCGTGATGACGAGCACCAGCCTTAAGCGGTCCCGATGCTCACCTGCAGCAGTAGTGGCGGTGGTCGCCGGCCTGTGCTCGTGGCTCATTTACCCTTCTACGTAACGCTAACGGCAGGCTGTACCCGGCCCGGCGGGACGAGCCCAGGGTACAGGCTCGCCTGTCACATGCACCCGCTCGGCTCGTCGGGCCAAGCGAACGGCACGCTCGCTCGCCTGGCCCGCTCTGTCGGCACGTAGGCCGGGCCCGGGACCTCTGCCGCCGCGGTGTTCCTACGGCGTCAGCGCCGCCGGCTGGCTCGGCTTTTTCTTCCGCCTGCGCCGGATAATGACGAAGACGACACTCAGCACTACGAGCACGAGCACGGCCGCGCCGCCCAGGATGTACCACATCGTGTTGTTGGGGGCGGCCGACGGCACGTTGACGTTGGTGGCATAGGTGCTGGCCATGGTGGACGCCGCTCCGGATGCGGCGTTGACCTGGTCCAGGTACGCCCGGAAAGTGACCAGCGGGCCGCTCCGGGATACGGCCACGCTCGAAGCGAGGGCCACGCGGAACGTGATCGTTTCGGCCGATGCCGCCGCCAATGTGGTCCCCTGCTTCGGGCCGAGATAGGCGCTGATCATGCCGCCGCCGGTAGAGCCTCTCAGCGCGATATTGCTGAAGCGCCCCTTCGGGCCGGTTTTCGAGTACGAAAGGTGGACCTGTTTGGCGGTCACGCTCGAAGCTCCCGGGGCCCCGGCGGAAAAGGCCAGTGCGACCCGGGAGTAGGGGAGCGGATGCGAGGTGGGGTTGCCTACTCTGAGCGTGAACATCGTCGGCGAAGCGCCTGCTTCGAGCAAAGTGGGGAACGATGCTTCGATGGCCGGGACATGCTTTCGCGTCGTCCCCTGATAAATGAGAGATTGAGCCGCCTGGCCGCCGGCGGCCTCGACCGCGACTACCCAGCACGAAACGTTCCAGCCCGATGCGGTGTAAGTGACGGTGGCTTCGCCGTTGTCGCCGGTGGTCGCCTCGGTACGGCTCAGGCGCCCACAAACCCCGGTTCCCGAGTTGAGCCCGGTGCTGAAATAGACGTGGTCGCCGGCCACCCCCTCGTCCGATGAGGTCATGACCGTTACGGTTACGTTCGAGGTTGCTTTGGTGTTCACAGGCAAAGTGGCCGGCGTGGCCGCGGCCACCGTCGATGCGACAGTGGTCGATGGCGGACCGGTGCCGTCGGCGTCGGGGTTGTTGACCAGGGCCTGGCTCAGCGTGCACCCCTTACCGGTCCCGTACTGGGCATAGGCCTGGTTACTGAAAATCTCCTGGATGTAGTAGGGCGCCCCGTTGATCACCTGGTTGTATTCGCTGCCGTCAGGGTCCGAACGGTTGGTCGAACCCAGGGGCCGGCCGTAAACCTGATCGCACATGTCTGCGACCTCGTTGCCCGAGGCGTCGGTCCACGCGGGTTGGAGCGAGAGCGGGTCGGTGATGGCCTCGTTGAGCTCGTGGCTCAAGGTGCTCACCTCTCCGTCCGCGGCCAGATCGCCGTTGGGTGCCTGGCCGGCGTTGCAGCGGCCGGCCTCGTAAGGGAGGTCGGCGAAGACGGTCTTGTCGCCAGTGGAGCCGAAGGCCCGGTGGTAGCCGCAGAAACCGTTATAAGAGTTGGACCCGTCGACGTCGACCGTCTCCACCCCGGGGGGCAAAAACACGGGGTAAAAGTGGGCCAGGTTGGTGGTCAGGTTGAGGTCGCCGGTTATAACGCTCAGCTCTGTCCGCAGCTGAAGGTCGGTGATACAGGCGGTAAAACCGGGGGCCGGGTGGCACTGCTGGGGCGGGAACGCGTCCGTGTCGACGATCTGGCCGCCGGCGTGTATGCGGTAGTGGATGTAGCTCTTCGCTCCGCCGGCCACTTCGTAGTACTCGGTGTCTACCGAGTACACGTTGTCAGTGCTGCCGCTGGCCGCGGCCACGTTGGCGATGTAACTATCGATAATGCTTTCGTACTTCGGCGGGAAAACGTACCTGTCTCCGAGCGGTTGCCAGAAAACCGGCGTCACTGTGAGGCCCGGCGCGGTATTCGTCGACATCACCGGGCCACCGTGGTAGGCGAGCGGAGGGGCGCAGGTGGAGCAGACCTGAGGCTCTACTGCCGTTTCGGTGCGCAGGTGGGCGCCGGCTCCGTCCGTCACCTGAGCGACTTGGGCTCGTGCCGGCAGAACTGCGCTCACACTGGCGTCCACCGGGCTCGTCGCGCCCACACAGCACGACCCGCAGGCGAGCACAGCCGCGGCCAGTTTGGCCGAGATCCCCGGCCGTGAGCGATGGCCCGCCGGCCCCTGCCGTCGCTCAGGATCCCCGGGCACCGCCCCGGCGGAACTCTGGCGCCCAAAGCGCGAAATCCCGCGCGCTGCCCGAGGGAGACGTCTCCGAACGCCCACGCCGGCCCCGGGCGGCTCAGAAGGCCCCGCTACCCCCATCTTTCGGGCCTCACGCCGGTTCCACCCTCGGCCACCTCCGCTGTTTCCCAGACGAGTCAGGAGGACCAGCGT
>DATJUH010000245.1:0-3642 GCA_035502515.1 Acidimicrobiales bacterium | reverse complement strand
TAACCACGTGAACGGGGTCCACATGACCGTCGTCATCACCCCGGCCAAGGGGTGGGTGAGGCTCGAGGGCGCGTTTACAGGCGTACCCGGCCACGCCCGGTGCTACCTCATGGTGGTCGACCGGGCCGGCCACCGCCTGGTCGCGGGGAGCTGGTTGGCTCCGTACACCTCGCCGCCCGGAGGTGAGAGGGTCAGCGGGTCGGCGCTTGTCCCCCGGGACCAGGTGGCTGCCGTCCAGGTGGTGACCTTTGGCGGCCAGGTGCTCGCCACGGCCCGGGTCTGAGCAGGCCCATCCATCGCACAGGTCCCCGTGGCCTTGGCCGTGATGCCGCTCGATCCTGGAGACAACCGGACCAGGCTTCCCATGCGGCTTAATTTGTCCGTCTAATGGCCCGTTCTTGGTGCAGTAAACCGAACTTGTCGCGATCGGATGTCACTTCTGCATGGGAGCGCAACGAGTTCCGAGTCCTGCACCGAGAACAGGCTGAATGCGGGGCCGAGCCCGTTGACGGGCCCCAACCCCAGGCTCCTCCCCGGTCCGGGGTCCCCAGCCCCGGACGGGGCCGTTGCCCATTCGCCCGGGAGTGGCGCCATCGAGGCTGCTCCCCTTTCAGTGGCCGAGCAAAGAATCGGGGTCAGGCGTCATCACGTCGCGCACCAGGCTGGACAGGTCGGCACAAGCGTGAATGAACTGGCGCAGCGTACGCCGGGTCGGCCCGTACGAGTCGATATCGCCCGGCGACAAAGCACCTTCCTCGTAGGCCTTGCGGAACTCGGGGAACCGCCTGGACAAGTCGTTGACGATGGCCACTTCCACTGGCCGATCGATCCGGGGTTCTACCGGGATATCGCTGGCGTTGATTCGCACTTGCCATGAGTGAGGCGGCGAAATAACCACGTCGCCGCCGATCAGCTCGCTCCAGTGGAAGTGGTTGCGGAAGGCGGCCGAGAGCAGGCGAGTACGGTAGCCGCGCTCGGTGAAAATCCGGTACGCCTTCTTGAAGACAGCCACACCCGCCCATTCGAGGTGGCCGGGGTCCGTCAGGATCCCCTCTTTATCGGCCACCACCTTGAGCCAATCGTCGAGGCGTCCGACCATGATGGTGCAGACAGGCCCCATTGACAAAATGTCTTTGCCTTCGGCCTCGCGCCGGCGCAGGCCTCTCTCGACCGCTTCGGCCACCAGGAGCGCCTGGGAAAGGGTGAAACTTACGGTGGCGTTGATGCTTATGCCCGCATAGGTTGCCTCTTCAATTGCCGGCATCCCGGCCGCCGTGGCGGGGATCTTTACGATCATATTGTCGGCCAGCTCGTTGAAATGGGCGGCCTGGGCCAGGATGGCGCCAGTATCGCGGTAATAGCGAGGGTCGGTTTGTACCGACAGGCGTCCATTTCTCCCCTTGGCCTGCTCGAAAATGGGTTCGAGCAACCGAGCCGCGCTCTTTGAGACTTCTTCGACCAGCAGCCAGCCGACTTCGTCTTCGGTGGCCGTCGGGTTCTCCTCAACGAGCTGGGCCAGACGAGGCTGCCACCGGGAGAACTCCTGACGCACCACGGTCAAGGCGATCACGGGGTTGCAGGTGGCGCCGACTCCGCCATTGTCGATGGCGTACGTGAGCTCGGCTTGCGAAGCCGAGTCGTTCCACAGGCACGTCGCCGTGGTTTGGGTCATCTGGAAAAGCGGGCTCTTCCATTCGCTGGGCTTGGTGGCTGGTGCCATTTCGTCTCCTCTCCCGGCGAGGCCCCCTGGCCCCGTCGCGACCGCCGCTGGGCATCGTAAGTACTCCATGTTGAGAGCGATCTCGGCCGCTCCCTGTCAACCTTGTGCGGCCTTTTGCTCAAGCGTATAGCCTGTCGATCCCGAGCCCGCCGGCCGGGGGTACCTCGACGGGCCGGAGCGGGCAGGCTGGAGCCGTGGCAGGTTGGAGTTAGGGCAGACTCGGAGAGGCAGATGTCGTGGACTTGAACATCGGGGTAATCGGAACGGGTGAGATCGGCGCCGACCACGCCCGTCGATTGACCGCCCACGTCGCCGGTGCCCGAGTCGGGGCCGTGTTCGACGTCGATTCTGGCCGCGCCGCCAAACTGGCTGCCGAGGTCGGGGCCACGGCCCACACGACCGCATTCGGCTTGATCGATGACACCGGTGTCGACGCCATCTTGATCGCAGCGCCGAGCCCGGTCCACGCTGATCTGACCATCGCCGCCATCGCGGCCCGAAAGCCCGTGTTCTGTGAAAAGCCGCTGGCCCCCTCCTCCGAGGAATGCATACGGGTAATGGAGGCGGAATCGGCGGCCGGTACCCGGCTCGTCCAAGTCGGCTTCATGCGCCGCTACGACGAGGGTTACGAGCGAGTCAAGGGGGCTATCGACGACGGCAGTATAGGTGACGTCTTGCTGGCGCATTGCATCCATCGGAATGCTCAATCCCCGCCATCTTTCAAAAGCGAAATGCTCCTGACCGACTCGGTGATCCATGAGATCGACGTGGCCCGGTGGCTGCTGTCCGAGGAACTGGTGGCTGTCAAAGTGCTGGCGGGTAGGGCGAGCCCGCTGGCGCCGGTGAGCCTTCTGGACCCGCAGCTGGTCTTGCTGGAGGCAGCCTCCGGCGCAGTTGTGGACATCGAAATCTTCGTGAATTGCCAGTACGGCTACGACGTTCGGTGCGAGGTCGTCGGCTCGCTCGGGACGGCTTCGCTCGACGCGCCTTCGACAGGAAAGCTCACAACGGCCGGCTACCGGCGCGAGCCGGTACCTCCCGGTTGGAAAGGTCGCTTTGGCCAGGCCTACCGGGATGAGCTGCAGCAGTGGGTCAAAGGCGTCAGGGATGGGGCCCTTTCGGGCCCGAGCTCATTTGACGGATACGCGGCGACAGCGGTGGCAGAGGCGTGTGTGAAGTCGCTTCAGACCGGCGAGCGGGTCACTGTTTCCCTCTCCACTAGCCAGTGGGCCCGGGACGCTTCATAAAGGGTCACCGGTATTGCCGGGCAGGCGGGGGCATTTTCACGCCATTTTGACCCCAGTTCTCTTTTCACCACCGGTGCGCATGTCCGGCTGGCGAATTCGTTTCACCACCGAGCGTCCTCGGACCTGCGCAACGCTGTGAACCCCCGGAGTTACCTGCCCCGTCCCACCAGCGTCGCGAGATCGGCCAGACCGAGGTCGAACGAGGAGCGGCTACCATTCCCACTTCGGGTAGGGGCCGAAACTTTCGGCTTCTTGACTCGCACGCTGCGCCCACCTAATTTATTGGGACGAAATACCCTAGCGGTATGGCTGAGGTCCAGCATCAACTGTTAGGCGTGCCAGCAAGGGAGGAGGGGGTGGAGGAAAGCTAAGGAAGCCTGCGCTAGGCAAGCTGGGGGGCCCGAACTCTGCGTACCGAGACGCGGTAACCGCCCGATGCGGTTCGCGCCCACCATTGCTTTACGGCGCTGGCACGACAAGAGGCGTACCAGCGCCGTATTCTGCGGGAACCCCCCAAGCCGTGGGTCGTTTCGCGCCGACACTTCGGCACCGGGAACATCTACCCAGCATTCAGGTTGTGCCGCATGCAGAGCTACACGTCGTTCAACCAGATTTGCTATCGATGATTGCGCCCGGTCCCTCGTTCGCGGCCAAGATAGCTGTATTCCGGCAGAA
>DATJUH010000244.1:0-26534 GCA_035502515.1 Acidimicrobiales bacterium | reverse complement strand
TATTCAGCTCCGTCGACCAGGAGGACAGGCCCACCGTGAGGGGGAAACGGGTCTCGGTCCCCAAAAGGACCAGCGGGAGGAAGAAATTGTTCCAGGTCAGGATGAATGACAACAGGAACAGCGTCACCATGCCAGGCATGAGGATGGGCCGGGCTACCTTCCAGAACGTGCGCAGTTCGCCGGCGCCGTCGATCCGGCACGAGTCCACCAGCATGTCCGGCACGGCTTCGGCGCAATAGATCGACATGAAGTACACCCCGAACGGGTAGACGATGAGCGGCAGGATCACCCCCTGGTAGGTGTTGGTTAGGTGCACGTCGTGCTCGAGCAGGAACAGCGGGACCACCAGCGCCGGGAACGGGACCATGAGCGACCCGACGATGAGCCCGAAGATCCCCCGCCTGCCCTTGAACCGGTATTTGGCCAGGCCGTAACCGCACAGGGTCGAGACCGAGGTGGCAAAAAGTGCAGTAACGGTGGCGTAGACCACCGAGTTCAGGAACCACCATTTGAAGTCTCCACCGCCGTACGTGAAAACACCTTTGAGGTTCTCCCACAAGGACAAGTGCGTCGGCGGCAGGAACGTCGAAGTGGAAAAAAGTTGCCCGGTGCTCTTTGTGGACGCAATGACCAGCCAGTAGAGGGGGGTTACCACATAGAGCGCCGCCAGCAAGAGGAGGGCTGTACCGACGGTCGTTTTCAGCCGGAACGAAAAACGCCTGCCCGCCGGAGGGGCGCCCTTGGTACTCGGCCGGGTCACCGTGGCCACTGCCATTTGTCAGCGCCCCCTCGTTACCGTGAGCGGCTCCATCTTTCGCCGGACCACGGTAAAGAACACCACCGTGGCCACGATGGTGATCGCCGCCAATATGACTGACTGAGCCGCCGCCAGTTCCTCGTTGCCGAACGAAAAAGCGGTGTTGTAGATGATCTGGTTAGGCGTGAAACTATTGCCGATCGACGCAATGTTGTTGAGGATCACCGGCTCGTTGAAAAGTTGAAGTGTGCCGATTATAGAGAGGATCACTATGAAAATGACCGTCCGGCGGATCATCGGGAGCTTTATCCGGGCGGCAATTGACAACTCCGAGCAGCCGTCGACCTTCGCCGCCTCGAGGACCTGGCGGGGCACCGTGGTCAGGCTGGTCAACAGGATGGTCATGTTGTAGCCGGTGAACTCCCATGTGACGATCAACATGATGGCATACAGAGATAGACGGTAATCGAGCGGTTGGACCGCCCCCGCCGCCAGGCCCAGTTGATGGGGGATCTTGAGGGCGCTGTTGAGGTCGGGCTCCAGCAGGAAGCACCACATGATCGCCGCGATCACCCCGGGGACGGCGAAGGGCAGGAAGTAAAGCAGAGCAAACGTTTTCCGGCCTCGGCAATAGGGGCTGTCGAGGAACAAGGCCAACCCGATGGCCAGGCCGATCATGACGGTGACCTGGATAGCGCCGAAGTACAACATGCGCACGACGCCGTCCCAGTACTCGCCGTTGTGGAACACGGTCCGGTAATTGAGCAACCCCGTAAAGGCTCCGGTCAACGGGGACCGGAGCGAGAGGACCACGGAGTACACCAGCGGTGCGGCAAAGAACAGGGCGAACAGGACGAGGAAAGGTAAAGTCATCCCGAAGCCGGCCCGGCCCTGTGCCGCTTTCAGCCGGCGTTGAGGCCTTATGGACCCCCTCTCTGCCAGTGTGCCCGTCCCCGGCAAGGGGATGGTGCCGGCCGTCTCTGTCGTCACGTCAGCCCCCTTTTCCTGTCTATTGGCAACTTACACTGTCGCACCGCCGGGGCCGGGCGGGAGAGCGCAGTTCTGTCTCTCTCCCGCCTTCGGCCGGGGGAGGTGTCTAACCGGAGACGGAGTAGCCGGCGGACTGGGCGTACGAAACGAGCTGCGACTGGGTCGTGGTGAGCACCTTCGACCAACTCTCTTTCCCGGCGGCGGCCGCAGCCATCTGGGTGATCACGAAGTTCCCGAACTCGGTGTCCCAGGGGCTCCACTCGAACTTGGTGGGCACCTCGTTGGCGTAGGTGGAGAACTGGGCGTTGATATTGCCGCTGAAATGCGGGACCGGGGCCGAGAACTCCGACACGCTGGCACGGGCCAACGCGGCAGGGAACAGCCCCCGGCCGCCGCCCGCCGGAGTGGCCGGGCTCTCATCGATGGTCAGGCCGCTCTTGGACGTATTGATGAAGGCGGCGAACAAAGCGGCATCCTTCACCACGTCAGCCGGCGCATCCTTGGTGACCGCGTTGGTGGAACCGCCCCAGTTGGCAGCGGCATGAGCACCGGCCGTCCACTGCGGCATCTGCGTCACGGCCCACTGTTGGGTGGACCCCGTGGGCAGGTAGGCGTCGACCATGTAGGTGGGCGACCACCCGGCGCCGATCATGGCGGCATAACGGTCCTGGGCAATGTGATGGCCCCAGTCGGCCGTGAAGTCGTCGTCGACGGCCACCGCGCCCTCTTTGACGAGGGTGCCCCAGTAGTTCATGACCTTCTGCTCGATAGGGCCGTCCAGGTTGATCTTCCAGTTGCCGTTCGGCTCGACCTGATAGGGGTAGGCCCCGGCCTGCCAGAACAACGACTCGAGGACGTCGGCGTCGTTGGGGGCGAAATAGGTCAGGTACTGGCTCGGGTCAGCCTTGTGGAGGGCCACCGCGTCCGAGGCGAACTGCGCCCAGGTCGCCGGTACCGGCAGGTTGTACTTCTTCAGCACGGCCGGTTGGTACATGAGCCCCATGGGCCCGATGTCCTCGGGCATGGCGTAGACCTTCCCGTTCTGAGACACCTGGTTCCATACCCAGGTGGGGAAGTCGCTCTTGTACTGCGATACGTACTGGGCAATGTTGACCAGGTCCTTGGCCCCGATGAACTGCGGCAGGTGGTCGTACTCGACCTGTGTCACATCAGGCCCGGTACCCCCGGCCATGGCCGTGGTCAGCTTGGCGTAGAACGTGCCACCCGACCCATAGCTGGGCGGCATCTTGATCGTTATGTTCGGATAGGCCTTTTCAAAGTTGGCGATCACCTTTTGCGGGTTGGTGGTCCAGGTCCACCACGTGAGGGTGACCTTTGCCGGGGCCGCAGATGCGGCGGTCGCAGTTCCGGCTAGTACCCCCAAAAGGGTGGCGGTCGCCGCTCCCATCGTCAATAGCTTCTTGAGCTTCATTCATTACCCCCTCGTCGAAATTTCGACTTAGCGAGGCCGGTTTTGGGCGGCCCATGTCACGTGGGGGACGAGCCACCCGCCGAGGCGGGCCGCTTATTGGGAGCGCTCCCAATCCCACGGCTTGGCAACGTAGCAGAGGCGTGGACCATGTGGAAATCACCCCTGCAACACGTACCCGCGGGCGCCGAAACTATCACTCGTGGCCGCCACCGCCAGTCGCGACTGTTAACACCGTCATCTAGGATCCGGCCGCATGACGATCCGCACCGACGGGCACCCGGTCAGGCACCGCGCCCGGCCGACAATCGAGGACGTGGCCCAGTTCGCCGGCGTCTCGCGAGGAACGGTCTCACGGGTCCTGAACGGCGGCCGTCACGTCCGGCCCGCCGTCATGGCCAGCGTCAACGACGCCATCGAGACCCTCGGCTACTCGGTCAACCAGGCCGCCCGCAACCTGGCTGCCGGGCGCACCGGCTCGGTGGCGTTCGTGGTCTCGGAGCACCAGGAGCACATCTTCGAGGACCCGAATTATGTCCTGTTCGTCTCGATTTTTGGCCGAGAGTTGCGCCGCCGGGGCCGCCATCTCCTTCTTACCGCGGCGGAGGACACCGACGAGGAGATCTTCATCGGGAACTATTTGAGCGCCGGTCACGTGGACGGCGCCCTGTTGGCCCTGCCTCATGCCGACGAGCCTCTGCTGGCCCGGCTGGTCCAGAGCCGGTTGCCACTGGTAGTGATCGGCCGGCCGCTCGGGTACGAAGAAGAGCTTTCGTGGGTGGCCATCGACGACGGCGGCGCCGCCTTCGAGGTCGTCAGCTTTCTGGTGACGCGTGCCTACAAGCGCATCGCCACCGTGACCGGCCCGCTCAACACCAGCGGAGGGCGGGACCGCTTCGAAGGGTACAAAAGAGCCCTGGGCCCGGCCTTCCGGCCCAGCCTGGTAGCCGAAGGCGACTGGTCGCTCGAGAGCGGGCGCGTGGGGGCACAGGCAGTTCTGGCCCGAAATGGCGGGATCGACGCCCTTTTTGCCGCCTCGGACCTCATGGCGCTGGGCGCCATGGCGGCACTGCGGGAGGCCGGCCGGCGCATTCCCCAGGACGTGGCTGTGGCCGGCTTCGACGACTCGGTGGCCGCCAGTTTGGCCGACCCGCCGTTGACCACCATGCGCCACCCCTGCACCGAGATCGCCCTCGAGGCTCTGCGCATCCTGGACGACCTTATGGAGGGCCGTTCGCACGGTCCCGAGCATGTCGTGCTGCCCACCGAGTTCGTACCGAGAAGATCCGCGTAATTTCGCGTCCCCCGTGGTCAGCGACGTGTTTGGCACGGCCGAATGGCGGTAGCCTCGGTCGTGCCAGCGAAAAGGTGGCGGTGCAGGTCCCCGGCGGCCACGTTGGCCCTCGCCCTGGCGCCTTCGTCCCTCGTCACCTTCGGCACGCTCGGTGGCTTGGAGACGAGCGCAGCGTCGGCCCAGCCGACCGCCACGGCCGTCGCCGGGAGGGCTGAGCTTCAAGCCTCCTCCCTCGCACCCGGCCGCACCGGGACAGCCTCGTCGGGCGTCACGCTGGCCGTCTCCGACGCTTATGGCGTGAACGTCCCTGCAGGAAGCTGGGTACCTGTCTCTGTGTCCGTCGTCAACCGCCGGTCGTCGGAAATCGAGGGCCAGGTCGTAGTCAGCGTCCCGGTGGCTCAGGTCCAGGACAGCGAGAACTGTGCCGCTAGCGGGATCGGGTTTATCTGCGGTTCTTTCGCCAACCCGTCGGCGTATTCGTCGGGCGCCCCCTTGCCAGAAGTCACCTACCGCATCCCGTTGTCGCTGGCGGCCGGGATAGCCAAGCAGTTTGTCGCTTACGTGCTGGCAGAATCTCCATACGGGAACGTGCAGGCTCTTGTTCGCACCCGATCGGGGACGGTAGTGGCCAAGGCCGACGCGCCGCTGCCCGTGGCGTACGGAGCGCCGCAACCTGACGTGCTGGTCGTCACGCAGTCGCCGGCCGCCGTTCCGGTCTGGACCGGTTTGAGGACGCCCGCAGGTTCCCGCCCACAGCTGCAGTACACCGTCCCCACCGACCTGCCGGTCTCGGCCGCCGCGCTCGGAGGCTTCAACGCCGTGGCCGTCGACGAAGCGGACACGAGCGTCTTGAGCCCGGCCCAGGCCATCGCCCTCCAGGGCTACGTGGACGCCGGCGGGACGCTGGTGGTGGCCGGCGGGCTTGACTGGAGGGCGGCCACGGCCGGGCTGCCACCGGGGTTGCTGCCCGCCGCCGTCGAGGGCCTGAGCTCGCCCGTCACCCTGCCACAGGTGGCGGGCTTGCTCGGTACCCAGCCGCTGCGGACGGAAGTCGACGTGACCGACCTGAAACCCCTGACCGGGAGCAGCGCCACATTGACCGAGGGGCCGAGCCCCCTGGCGGTCCAGTGGCAACGAGGCAGCGGGCAGGTGGTTCTCTGCGCCTTCGACCCGCTGGCCCCTCCCCTGTCCACCTGGACCGGGACACCGGCCCTGATGAGCCGCTTGTTCGCGCCCGCGTTCCAGGACAGCTACTACGGCGAACAGCCATCGGTGGCGGTCAACCCGGCCGGCTCGCCGGCGTCATCTCACAACCTGGGAACCGCCCCCCTGAACAACGCCGGCACGGGCAGCGGTTTGAGCGAGAACGGTGCCCTCTTGAGCCCCACCACCGCCAGCCAGGGCCTGCTCGGCTACCTCGAACAGATGCCCGGCTCGGCACCGCCGAAGGCGTACCTGTTCGGGATCCTCCTGCTCGGCTATGTCGTGTTGGTGGGGCCGCTGTGCTTCTGGGCGCTGACCCGCCTTCGGCGCCGGGAACTGGCCTGGGTGGCGGTGCCCGGCCTGGCGGTGGCCGGCGGCCTGGTCCTCTACCTGACGGGGGCCGGCGTCGACCGCCCTGTCATGGTCAACGAGGTCCGGGTCACCCAGTTCTCGCCCGGTTCACACCTGGCCCAGCTCGTTTCCCTGGGTGCGGTCTACCTTCCTCGAGGTGGCACCCAGAGTGTCCAGCTGACCGGGCAGTTCTCCACTTCGCCGGCGCTGATCGGCGACCTGGGGGCCGACGCCGGGGCTCAATTGGCGGTTGGGACAGGAGGGCCGGGGCCGGGGACGGGCGCCGGGACAGGCGTCGCCGCCGCCACCGGGACGGCCGGCTCATCTGGCCAGGTCAGCCTGACCGTCCGGGGCCCGAGCAACTCCCTCGGGGGTTGGGGCGCCAGCGGCACCACCCACCTGGCCGGGACGGTCACGGCCAACCTCACCCAGGCGAACGGCGCCCTGGTGGGGAAGGTGACCAACCACCTCGGCGTGGGGCTGGTCGACGCCCAGGTCGTCGCCGCGGCGGGGTTGGAGTCCCACCCCCTGGGGACGCTGCCGGCGGGCGCTTCCGCGCCGCTCGACCTGGTTTCGTCGTCGAACAACGGTGTACCTGTCGCGCCTTTCTTAGCCCTGCCGCTCGGGGGCGGCTCGCGAGCAAAACAGCAACAGGAAGAGGCGGTGCAGAGCCTGTTCGACCTCGGTGCCCTCTACTCGAGCCAGGACGGTGGCACTCCCGTGCTTGTCGCCTTCACCAGCCACCCGCTCTACCCGCCCGACTTCGGGACGGGGGCTGAACACCTTGGGCCGACCGACGCCGTCGTCGTACCTTTGCTGCCGAGCTTCCAGCCCGGGGCCCGAGCAGCCGAGCTCGGCCCCGAACTGGTGGGCTCCAGCAGTTCCGTACCCTCGGCGGCCGACCAGCTCGGCACCGGGTCCTTGGCTTTGCAGCAAGGGGGGTCTTACGACTACCAGTTCGTCCTCCCGGCGACGCCGTGGGCTCACGTGGCGCTCAACTTTGGCTCGGTCGACGGCTCGGTGACCAACCCCGGCCTGGCCATGGCCCTGTCGGCCGGGTCGGAGACCGGGACGTACGCCGCCACCAGCCACAGCGTCTTCGTGAGTGCCTTCGATTACCGGACGGGGCACTGGGACAGGGTCCGGACGACTTCGGCCTCGGGCCAGTTGGTGGCGGAGGTGCCGAAGCCGGCCAGTTTCCTGGGGCCGGGAAGCACCCTCGAAGTCCGCCTCAGCACCCCGGCCGCCCCCCTCAACGTATATGGGGAAGTTCCCACTCTGTCGGCCACCGGCCGGTCGACTACCCCGGCCACGCGTGGGGCGGCACGCCAACCCGGTACCAGCCACCTCAGTGCCGGCCGGCGGCCGGCCCGGTGAGCCCGACGCCATGACGGATAGCCCGATAACCGGAGGCGGGGCGACCAGTGCCGTGATGATCAAGGCCGAAAGCCTGAGAAAGCTTTACGGCCAGACCGAGGCTCTTTCCGAGCTGAGTTTCGAGGTGGCGGAGGGAGAGGTGTTCGGGTTCATCGGCGCCAACGGGGCCGGCAAGACGACGACACTTCGCATCCTGGCCGGCTTGACGACACCGAGCGGCGGATGGGCCGAGGTCGATGGCGCCGATGTCGTCGCCGACCGCGCCCGCCTGCACGAGCTAGTCGGGTACATGCCCGACTTCTTCGGTGTCTACGACTCCATGACGGCGACGGAATATCTGGCCTTTTACGCCTCCTGCTACCGGCTCCCCAAGCACCTCATCAGCCGGGTCGTCGCCGACCTACTGGAACTTGTGCAACTCAGCCCGAAACGGGACGAACAGGTCGACACCCTGTCTCGGGGCATGAAGCAGAGGCTGTGCCTGGCCCGGGCGCTCGTGCACGACCCGAAGGTCTTGTTGCTCGACGAGCCTGCCTCGGGGCTCGACCCACGGGCGCGGGCCGAGATGCGAGAACTGGTCCAGGCACTGAGGGAAATGGGCAAGACGATCGTGCTGTCGAGCCATATCCTGCCCGAGCTGGCCGAAATGTGTTCGAGCTACGGGATTATCCACGACGGACGAATGGTGGCTCACGGCCCGGCCAGCGCCATCCTGGACAACCTGGGGCCCCGCCGGGCCCGGGCACGAGTGCGGGGCGACCTGGACGAGGCCGAACGCCTGGCCGGCAACATCGCCGGCATCGCCAACGTGCGCCGGGCCGGGGTGGACACGCTCGAGATCGAGCTCGGCGGCGACGCCGTAGACGCGACGGCGGGCGATCCAGCCACTCTGTTGGGCGCACTGGTCGCCGCGGGGATTCCCGTAACCGAGTTCAGGGAAGACGATGGGGGGCTGGAGCAGCTGTTCCTCCAGCTGACTGCGCCGGCCGTGGACCAGCCGGCGAATGAGCCAGTGGAGCAGGCCAGATGACAGCAGTCCCCTTGAAGGCCGGAGGCAAGGGTTTCCCGGAGAGGGCCGGCGCTCTTTTCTCGGCCCTCACCTGGAACCCCATCGTGACCAAGGAGCTCCGCTCGCGCATGCGAGGCTGGCATGCCTTCGCCTTGCTCACCGGGTTCCTCTGCGTCATCGGCGGGCTGGGCTGGATCGTCTACGACGCCGACATCGGCTCGGCCGGCAACGTCGTCGGCCTGGGCAGCACCGGGGCGCAGGTGTTCCGGGCGCTCGCCGCCGTCGTGATGGCCACCGTGGCCCTGGTGGTACCGGGCCTGGTCGGGCCGACCATAAGCGGCGAACGCGAGCGCCAGACGCTGGACCTCTTGCTGGTGACGCCGCTCGGGCCGGCCCGGATCGTCCTGGGCAAGCTTGTCGCCGCCCTGGCCTTCGTGGTCCTGCTGGTGATCGCCTGCCTGCCTTTGTTCAGCGTGGCCTTCCTGCTGGGAGGGGTGGGTGTCACCGAAGTAGTCGACGTCGTCCTGTTCACCCTGGCCGGCGCCATAACGATCGGGTCGCTCTCCATGCTCGTTTCGGTACTGCTGCGACGGGTGTCGTCCGCCACGGTGGTGTCCTACCTGGTCATGGTGGCATTGACTATCGGCCCCATGGCGGGCGGCTATCTACTGAACAAAGCCCTGTCCGAGCCGACCCAGAACGGTCCGGCCCCTTTCGGTATCGCCGCCGTCAACCCGACGACCGGCGTCGTCGACTCGCTCAGCCCGGCGGTAGGGGCTGCCTCTTTGCTGGACGCGTCCGACTGCGGGGTGGTGGCCCCGTTCTTCGGGTCGGAGGTCGGCGTCCCCATCGCCGTGGGTTGCGGCCCCGGCGGCCAGTACGTCCTCGACCTGGGGCCCCTTGGGACCTGGCAGGCGTGGGAAGGTACCTTCTTGTTGGACGGTGTAATAGCTGTGGGTGCTCTGGGTGCCAGTGTCATTTTCCTTAGCAAGCGCGAAACGGCGTGATGGCGGACGACGACCAGGCCGGCTCCGGGCCCCCGACCGGTAACGGGGCCGACGTGGCAAACAGCGAGGCCGAGCGTGGGGCCCCCGGGGCGGGGGGCGGGCGTGCAGGCTCGGCCGGCGCCGCCCCGGGCGGTAGCGCCGTCGGTACGGGCGCCGGCGGCGGGCGTGCAGGCTCGGCCGGCGCCGCCCCGGGCGGTAGCGTCAGCGGCACAGGCGCCGGCGGCGGGGCAGGGACAGGGACAGGGCCGGGAGAAGGGGCAGTGGGAAGCAGCCCCGGAGAAGCAGGCTTCTCGGTGCAACGAAGCCTTCTTGTCGCGCTCGAAAGCATAAAAGCCTCGAAAACGCAACAAGAACGCTCCTCTGCACCGAGAATGAGGGCCGCCGGTGCGCAGCCCGTCGACAGAGTGACTAAGAGTGGTACACCTGCCCGTCCCGGCCCGTCCATGCCGCGCCGGGGTGCTCCGGCGACGCTGGAGAGCCCTTTGGCACGGGTCCTCGCCCCTCTCCGCCGGCGTGCCCTCGGCGACTCCGCAGTGCGCTGGGCTTTTTTGGCCCTCGCCGGCTGGGCTGTTGCCGTTTCCGTCCTCTTGGCCTGGTCGAAGGTCAGCCCGACGGACCACGTCGGGCTGATCGCCGCCGGCCTTGGAGGGCTGGCTTTTCTGATGGCCGCCGGCGCCTGGGCCTTCCGGCGGCCCACTGTCCTGGAGGTGGCCCGGGTGGCCGACGCCCGTCTTCACCTGGATGAACGCCTGGCCAGTGCCCTGTTCTACGCTGCTGCACCGGGCGAGATGGAGGCCCGTTTGCGAGCCGACGCCGTGGGGATGGCGTCGAGGCGCACTCCGGCCGAGGCCTTCCCGCTCCGCCGTCACCGGGACCTCGTGGCCGTGGCGCTGGCTATGGCCCTTGTCGCCGTGCTCCTGGCAATTACGCCCAACCCCCAGTCGGCCACTCTGGCCCGCCAGTCGGCTGACCGCGCCGCGACCGCGCAAGCACGAAAGGTCGTAGCCTCGGCCCGGCAAAGGCTGGGCCAACCCTCGTCGCCGGAGGCGGAGCAGCTGGCAGGAACACTACAGGCCGCCCTGTCCCAGCTGGCCAAGGCGGGCACTCCGCTGGCTTCGCTGGTGGCGCTGTCCAACCTCTCACGCCAGTTGGGGCGGCTCGACAATGCCTCGGGTGCGGCGGCCGAAGCGGCTGATGCGGCGGCGGGCGAAGCGATGGCGGGAGCTCCAGGGACGCAGAGCCTGTCTTCGGACCTGGCCAACGGCAACCTGAAAGCCGCCGCCGCCGACCTGAAGTCCCTTTCCGGCGCCCTCTCCACCCTCAACTCGGCGCAGCGCCAGGCACTGGCGGCGGCGTTGGCGAAGGCGGCCGCCAGCGCGGGCTACAAGGCGGGCGCCGGTATCGGGATGTCCAGCAGGGCCGGGGCCAATGGGACCTTCGCCGGTGGGTTGGCCCAGGCCAGCTCGGCCCTTTCAGCCGGCCACCTGGCAGCGGCGGGCCAGGCGCTGAAGTCTGCCGCCGGCGGCGCCACCACCTCCGCATCCGCCGCTTCGCTGCAGCAACAGCTGGCCGCAGATCAGGCCGCAGTCCAGAACGAGGAGGCGAAAGTAGCCAGCAGGGCCCAGGCCGACACCGGGAGCGCCGGGAAACTCGGTGGCGGGGCCGCCGGCCGGGCCGCCCGGGGCAGCAACCAGAGCGTGACCGGTAGCAAGAGCGGCTCGCAAACCGGGGTGCCCGGCGGTGCCCAGGGAAGTCAGGGGCAGGGCCAAGCACAGAACGGCGCCGGTTCGGGCGGTGGCGGTACAGGGAACGGGGGGTCTGGCGGCAGCGGCTCCGGCAGTGGCGGGTCGGGTAACGGGGGATCGGGGCTCGGCCCGGGAGGCAACGGCCAGGGCGGCGAAGGCGGCCCCGGCCGGGCCAAGGGCCCGTCGGCCGGCGCCACCCACTCGGGTACTGCGGCGTCACCTTCCGACCAGGTGTACATCGCCGGCCAGCCCGGGCAGGACGAACAGGTCGTCGGCGAGCAAGTGGGTGCCGGAGGCCAGGTTAAGACCGCTCCGTACCAGGCCGTGCTGCCGAGCTTCGAGAAAACGGCATTGCAGGACCTTGGTTCCCACGTCGTCAGCCCGGACGACCAGGGTGTGGTGCGCAACTACTTCTCTTCTCTCGGGAGCGGCCGGTGAGCCCAAATGCGGGCGTAGCAACCGCCCCGGCCGGGCATCGGAGAAAGCGGGCCGCTCGTGCAGTAGCCAGGCTGGCCATACGCCTGGTGCCCATCTGGCTCGGGATCGCCCTCGTCACTCTGGTCACTTTCGCGACGGGTGATGCGGCTCCTCTCCCGGGAGCACAAGAAAGAGCGGCGGTGGCGGCTGCGGCCAAGAGCGGTCGACCTGAGCCGGGTGTGACCTTGGCGGTCTCGAGCCTGTACACGGTCTCCGTCCCCCCGGGCACGTGGGTGCCTCTGAGCGTGTCTGTCACGAACCGGGGCGCATCTGAGGTCGACGGGAACATCGTGGTGGCCGCACCGGCAGCCCAAGCCGGCCTTTCGACACCGGGCTGCCTGTCGAACGGGCCGTCGACCTTTACCTGCCTCGGGGCCGAGGACTATTCCGCGAACACTCAGCCCAGGGAGTTCCACCCACCGTCGAGGACGACCCTGGTCACTTACAAGGTCCCACTGCAATTGGCCGGCGGAACGGCTAAGCAAATGCCCCTCTATGTGCTGGCAGGACCGGCGGGCGAGGGCGTTTCCGCCCGTGTCCAGGAGGCGACCGGGCGGGTACTGGCGCGCGCCGCGGCCCAGCTGCCGGTAGCTTACGGTTTGGCCCAACCAGCCGTTCTCGTCGTGACGGACAACCCGCCACCCGTGGATGTCCTAGCGAAGCTGCTGACGCCGACGGGTGCCCAGCCCCAATTGCAGTACATCACCCCCCAAGCCCTGCCGCCGATGGCCGCCGCCCTCGGCGCGTTCAGGGCCGTAGCCATTGAACAGGCCGACACCACCGAATTGAGCCCGGCCCAGGGCCAGGCCCTCGAGGGTTACGTGCAGGCGGGCGGAACCCTCGTGGTGGCCGGAGGCCTTGACTGGAGGGAGGCCACCGCCGGACTACCCGTCGGGCTGCTTCCCGGGCGCCCTACGGGGACCGTGTCCGCGTTGGCGCTGCCTGAGCTGGCCTCCCTTCTGGGCACCGGGCCGGTGCCACAGGGGGTGAACGTCGATACTTTGGTCCCAGCGGCCGGGTCGAGGGAGATCATGGCCCAGGGAAGGACGCCGCTCGCTCTCGAACAAACCCGTGGTGGCGGGCATGTCGTCCTCTGCGCGTTCGACCCGGCTGCGGCTCCCCTGACAGCCTGGCCCGGCACGCCGTCGCTGCTGAGCCGGTTGTTTGCGCCCGCTTACCAGCCCGGCTACTACGACACCCCGCTGCCTTATGCCGAAGCCGGAGGGGTGTTCCCTGTGCCTCCCCAAAGTGGCCCTGCATCGGTGGTGGCGAAGCTGGGCGGCGATTTCGACACCGGTTCGGCCCTGATGAGCCCCGGCACCGCCGTAAGTGTCCTGTCCGCCTATCTAGGGCAGGCGCCGGCCGTCACGAGACCCCCGGCGGTGACCTCCCTGGGGGTTCTGCTGCTGGGGTACATCTCGGTGGTTACCCTCGTACTCGTCGTTGTCCTCGGGCGGGCTCGCCGGCGAGCGGTGGTTTGGGGCGTCGTCCCGACACTCGCAATTACCGGGGTGGTGGCGGCGGGTCTGGCCGGCATCGGTACCGGCAACGGCTCGCTGGTGGAAGAGGTCCGGGTTTCTCAGCTCCCGGCCGGCGGCCATGTCGCTCAGGTTGTCTCCATGGGTATGGTCCAGCTTCCTCACGGAGGGTCCCGACGGGTGGAACTGGCCAACCCGCCCTCGGATGCCCGGGCCGAGGCAGGGAGCCCAGCGCTGGTTGGCAACCTGGCTGCGGGCACGGGGGCAGAGGTCACCCTGGGCCCGGGGCCGGACCCTCTCACTACCAGCATTACGGTGAGAGGCCCATCGAAGTCACGAGGCGGGTGGTCGGCCAGCGAAACGGTGGACCTGGCGGGCAGCGTGGGCGTGCGTGTTGACCAGAGCGGCGACTACCTCCTGGGCACGGTCCAGAACAAGTTCAAGGTGAAATTGTCAGATGCTCAGATTGTCGTGGGATCCGGGGAGGCGTCTGCCGATCTCGGCACGCTAGCGCCCGGGCGCTCGGCCCACTTCGAAGTGTACGTAGCGCCCAATAGCAGCCCGTTGGCGCAAGCTTTCGGCGCCCCCGCCCCCGTCGTCGCCGATCAACCCGGATCTGGCCAACCCGGATCTGGCCAACCCGGATCTGCTCAACCCGGCTCTGGCCAACCCGGCTCTGGCGCAGCGGGGCCCGGCCCAACCGCTCCGGCGTCGTCGAGCACGGGAGCCGCTACGGCGGGCCGGGCTCCGGCTGCACGCCGGGGGCCGCGGTCGACGATGGCGCCGCGCGTGGCGGCCAGAGCAGCCGCCAGCGGTGCCGCTCAGTTAGAAGTCCAAACGGCCCTGGGCGACCTGGCTGCTTCCTACTCGACCGAGCAGGGTGGAGCACCCGTGTTCGTGGCCATGGCGGCCCATAAGCTCTTCCCTCTTGATGCCCACGGCGCCCAAAATCCCGTTGTCACCGATGTGGTCATCGTCCCCCTTACGGAAGGCCAGGGCGGCCACGAATTCCCGACGGACCTCCCCGGTCAGTTGGTGGGTTCGTCGGGCGTTACGGGGGAGACCGACTACGCCATCACTACCGGCTCGTTGACGCTCCGGGCCGGGGGCGCCTTCGACTACGAGTTCCTCCTCCCGGGGGCCCGCTGGCGGCGCCTCGAGCTCGACCTCGGGTCATCGTCAGGCGAGACCTATGGCCCTCCGCTCGTTCAGCTGGAGACGTACAACTACGCCACCGGCCACTGGGACACCCTTCAGGTGAAGGCCCGCTCGGGCGAGCTGTTGGCCCGTGTCCCGGACGTCACCCATCACGTAGGGCCGGGCGGCACCCTCGAGGTGAGGGTGGTAGCAGCCCAGAACGGCGTCGAGGTGTACGGCGGCTTTCCTACTCTCTCGGCCATACCGGCCGGGCCGGCCCCTGTCAAACCGGTCAACCCAGCCGGGCACGTCTCGTCGGGCCCGTTCGCCATAACAGCTCTGGGCCATGGCGTTGATTCCTCGAGAGCGGCTGGGCCAGTGCCGGGTTGGCCGGTGCCAAACGGAGCGGGGCTGGTCCGCTCCTCGCTAGCTCACACGGCCCCCGTCCCGTGAGCGATGGGACGATGTCACCCGAAGCGTTTTCGGCGGGCGCGGCGCAGGTGGAAACGGAGCTCCGCAAGCTCATCGTCGGCCAGGACGAGCTCCTCCGCGACACCATCGTGGCTCTTTTGGCCGGCGGGCACGTGCTTCTGGAAGGGGTACCGGGGTTGGGAAAGACCTCGCTCGTGCGTGCCCTGGGAGACGTCCTCGAATTGGGCTTCAGCCGCATCCAGTTCACGCCCGACCTGATGCCGGCGGACATCACCGGCACCACCCTTATCCAGGAGGACGAGAGCGGCAGGAGGTTCCACTTCCAGCCCGGCCCGGTGTTCGCCAACCTCGTGCTGGCCGACGAGGTCAACCGGGCTACTCCGAAGGTCCAGAGCGCCTTACTGGAGGCGATGCAGGAACGAACCGTCACCGCCGGCGGCGCCACGCGTCCTCTCCCGCGCCCGTTCTTCGTTTTGGCCACGCAAAACCCCATCGAGCTCGAGGGGACCTACCCGCTGCCGGAGGCTCAACTCGACCGCTTCCTGTTCAAGCTTTCGGTCCCCTACCCGAGCGACAGCGACCTGGCCGAGATCGCCCGCCGGACTACCGGGGCCGACGAGCCTGCTCTCACCCGCGTGGTCGACGGTTACCAGGTGCTTGCCATGTCCGCCCTCGTGAGGACGGTCCCGCTGGCCGACCATGTGCTCGACTACGCAGTCAGGCTGGTGAGCGCCACCCAGCCCGACCGCAGCCCGTTGCCCGAGCTGGCCGGCCTGGTGCGGTTCGGGGCCAGCCCTCGCGCCGTCCAGGCTCTGGCCCTGACCGGCAAAGTGCGAGCCTTGCTGGCCGGCCGTTACAACGTTGCCTTCGATGACATCCGCGCCAGCGCTCGCCCCGTGCTGCGCCATCGCCTGCTGCTCAGTTTCGAAGCCGAGGCAGACGGTGTTACCAGCGACCGCCTGATCGACAGGCTCCTGGAGGCGGTCGCAGCAGACCCGGTAGTGGCCCGGTGAACGCGCAATGAGCGAACGGGTCACAACCGGAGCGGGGTGGAAGAGCCCGGCCGCCACTGGTAGAGCAACGGCTCCGGCATCAACCACGGCCACAACTTCTTCGGGAGACGCCGCCACCGCCCTCGGGATCACTCCGGACCTGCTCCGCGCCCTCGAGCGGCTCACCTTGCCCTCACGGCGGGCGGTGCTCGGGGCCGGCGCCGGCCAGCGCCGCTCTCGCCGTCATGGCAGCTCGCTGGACCTGGCCGACTACCGGGCGTACGTGCCAGGTGACGACATCCGCCGGCTCGACTGGGGTGCCTACGCCCGCCTCGGGCGGCTGCTGGTGCGCCTTTACGAGGGCGAAGAGGACACCTGCGTCACGCTGTGGGTCGACGCCAGTGCATCGATGGCCTGGGACCCGGCCGGAAAGGAACGTCCGGCCAGAGGCCTGGCCGGCGCCCTGGCCTACCTCGCTTTGGCGGCCGAAGACCGGGCGGCCTGCGTCGGGTTCGCCGGGACCGTTGTCGGCCGGGCGGGCCCGGTAAGGGGTAAGCGGTCGGCGCCCCGGCTGTGGGCGGCCCTGGCGGCGCTGCCGCGCGGCATGGCCACGGACTGGTCGGTTGTCGCCGGGGCCGCCCGTTCCGTCCCCAGAGGCGTGGCCGTAGTGGTCTCCGACTTCCTCACCAAGGAGCTGCCGAAACAGGCTCTCTCTGCTCTTCGCACAGCCGGCCACGAGGTGGTACTCGTCCAGGTCCTCTCACCCCTGGAACTGGCCCCGGAACTCCGGGGAGAGCTCCGGCTGGTCGACACGGAGACGGCCGACGTCGTCGAGCTCACCCTCGGCGACCAGGCCCTCGCCTCCTATTACGACGCCCGGGTCGAACACACCCGGGCGCTGCGGTTATTGGCGGCCGCCCACGGGGCGAGGCTGGTCACAGTCGACGGCGGGGCACCGCTGCGCCAACTGGTGCTGGGCCAGCTGGTCCCGGCCAGGGTGGTCCACTAAGACGCCCGGGGGCCAGCACCAGTGACGTTCCTCGAGCCGGTGGCCGGCGTCGCCGCTGTCTCGCTGCTGGCCATAGTTGCCCTCTACTTCCTGAAGGCGCGCCGGCCCGCCCGCTCCGTGAGCAGCACCGTTTGGTGGCGCCCGGTGGTCCTCGACCGTCAGGCCGCCACCCCGTGGCAACGTCTTCGGCCGTCGTGGCTGCTCGCCCTCCAGGCACTGGCCGCCATACTCGTCATCGGGGCACTCTTGAGGCCGGCGCTCGTTTCGGCCCAGGCTTTGGCCGGCCAGACCATAGTGGTCATCGACAACTCCGAGACGATGCAAGCCACGGATGTGGCGCCGAGCCGGTTCGCCGCCGCCGTGGCCGATACCAGGGCACTCGTTGACCGGCTCGGGCCGCACGCCCGCATGACGCTCATCGCCATGAGCCCCAGCCCCGAAGTGATCGCCAGTGCCGACGGCCAACGCCAGCCTCTTCTGCAGGCCCTGGACCAGCTGAAACCAACAGACGACCAGGCCGACCTGCAGGACGCCCTCGAGCTGGCGGTGGCCTCCGCCGGCCCCAAACCGTCGGGCACCCGGCTCATAATCTTCTCCGACGGGCTCACCGAACCGCTGGCCGAACCCGTCACGCTCCCCTTCCCCGTCCAATACAAGAGGATCGGGATCAGTAGTGAGAACTCGGCCATAACGTCGCTCACCGTCGTCCCCGGAGTAACCGGCGAGAGCGCCGTCGCCCACCTGCAGGACTTCGGGCAGGAGCCGGCCCACCTTACGGTCGAGATGTTCGCCGACGGGCAGCTGACCGACGCTCAGGCCGCCGTCCTGGCCCCCGGTGGCGGCCAGGACGTCACCTTCGCCGTCCCTCGAGGAACGAGCTACGTGAAGGTCACACTGCTGCACCCCGACGACCTGGTGGCCGGCGACACCGCGGTAGCAGTCGCCAGCCCACCTCGAAAGGTTCACGTGCTGCTCGTGACCAGCGGCGACGTGTTCCTGCAAAAAGCCCTGGAACTACGGCAGGACGTAACCCTTACCACTGAAGCGCCGGGCCACTGGCGCCAGAGCCAAGCGTCGAGCGCCGACGTCGACCTGTTCGTCTTCGACGGTTTCGTCCCTCCGAAGTTGCCGTCCCACTCACCCTTCCTCGTGGTCGGGCCGCCACCTGACCGCCGGCTGGGGTCCGGGCGCCCGGTCGTGCCCGGCCCGCTCCTACCGTCGGAAGCGAACGACCCGCTCCTCTACGACGTCGACCTGTCCAATGTCGATGTGGCCGCCAGCGCCGACCTGCAGCGCTCCACGTTCGGCACGGTGGTGATCAGTAGCCCGGCGGGGCCGGTCCTCATGGTCCGTGACGCGTCGCCGTCCGGGCCGCCGGCCGCCGTGCTCGGCGTCTACCTCCATGACTCCAACCTGGTGTTGCGGACGGCCTTCCCGATCCTGGTCAACCACCTGTCCGAGTTCCTGGCTCCCGATGCCGTGCCGGCGTTGAGCCAACAGCCGGGGACGCCGGTCACGCTGGCCCCCGGACCGGGTGCGAGAGAGGTCGTGGTGACCACGCCGGACGGCCACGTTGATGTGCTCGCCGCGGGACGGGCCGCCCTGGCGGCCGGCGGGGGGACGTTGCTGTTCACGGGCACGGACGAAGTGGGCCTGTACACGGTGACGGTGACAGGGCCCGGCGGGGCGCGGCAGGACAGCTATCTCGCGGTGAACGCGCCCGGGGTACCGATCGCCCCTCAGCAACAACTGGACGTGACCGGGACAGCGGGAAAGGCACTGGCCAGCGCCTCTCTGTACCAGGGCTTGTGGACTGTCGTGGCGGTAGCCGCCCTCGTCGTCCTGGCACTGGAATGGCTGGTGTACCACCGTGCCCGTTGAGTTCACCGACCCCCTGTGGCTGCTGGCCCTCCTCGTGGTGGCGCCCTTCGTGGTCGTCTGGCGGCGCTGGCCGACCGCCTTTTCACGACGCCAACGCCGGGCTGCGCTCGGCGTGCGGCTGGCGCTCGTCGTCGCCATCGTGCTGGCGCTGGCGGGCCCCGAACTTTCGTACCAGGCCTCCAGCCAGACGCTCGTGGTAGCCGCCGACCGCAGCGCCAGTACTGCCCAGGCGCAGTACCAGGAGGCCCCCGCGGTGCAATCGCTGGCCTCGGCCCTCCCGGCCAAAGACCTTCTGGGGGTGGTGGCCTTCGGCCAGAACGCCCTTGTCGAAGATCCGCCTGCGCACGGGCTCCAGTTCCAGGGGTTCGCCACCTCACCGGGCGCCAATTTCACCGACATCGAGTCGGCTCTGCGCTTGGCCGGTTCGATGGCCGCCAGCGGGACCCGCCGTCACGTCGTGCTGATGACCGACGGCCGCCAGAACACCGGCGACGCCGTAGGTGAGGCCAGGGTGTTGCGCGCCGACGGAGTGCGGGTCGACGTCCTGCCCCTCCAGGTCCCCGTCGGCCCGGACGTGCGGGTGGACTCGGTCCAGGTCCCGTCCACTGTCCTGCCCGGGTCGCGGGCGCAAGCGACGGCCGTACTCGTGAGCAATGAGAGCACGACGGCCCGGGTGGAGTGGTCCCTCGACAACACCCAGGTCGTCCTGGACACAGTCGTCCGGGTAAAGCCGGGCGTGACTGAAGTACGGGTGTTGCTACCGCCGGCCCGTCCCGGTTTCCACCAGGTGAACATCGAGATCGCGCCGGCCCGGGACTCCGTGCCCGGCAACGACGTGGGAGAGGGTTTGTTCCAGGTCCTCGGAGCCCAGCAAGTCCTGGTCGTAGCGGGTACGCCCGGGGCCGGCACCAACCTTGCCGGCGCCCTCCACGCCGCCGGGATAGATGCGACGGTTGTCAGCCCGGGGCAAGTGCCGGTCACCGTGCCGGGGATCGCCCGGTGGCAGTCCGTGGCCCTCGTCGACGTAAGCGCGGCCCAGCTCGGTTACCAGCGCATGGAGGCGCTGGCCACTGCCACGCGGGACCTGGGCGTGGGGCTGGCCGCCTTCGGGGGGACCAACACGTTCGGCCCCGGCGGCCTGTCCGGCACCCCGCTGGAGCAAGCCCTCCCGATTGAAATGAAGGTGGCCAACCCTCAGGAAAAACCGCCTGTGGCGGTCATGTTGGTGCTCGAGTCCGTCGAAAGCCCGGCCGGCGACCTCGTGTTGCGCTCCGCCGCCCGGCAGTTGGTGGCCAACCTGTCCCCGCAGGACCTGGTCGGCGTGGCCAACGGGGAGACCGGCGTGATCGTGCCGCTGCAACCGGTGGGCAACGGCCAGAAGGTCGAGAAGGACATCTTGGCCATCCCGAGCTTCGGCGACCCCCCGAGTTACGTGCCTTACATCCAGGACGCCGCCACCGCGCTGGCCGGCCACCCCGGGGAGACCAAGTACATCGTTGTCCTCGGCGACGGTGACGCCGACGACCCTCTGCCTACGCCCTCCTTCATGCAGGGGATCGTGCGCCAGGGCATCACGGTGTCCACGGTGGGGGCCGATGTGCATGGGGTGCCTCAGTTCATGGCCAACATGGCTGCGATCGCGACGGAAGGGGACGGCCGCTTCTACGATTCCGAGTCGGCCAGCCAGCTCCCGTCGATCTTCCTCGACGAGACCCAGGCGCAGTTGCAACCCTGGGTGGTGCAGGAGCGTTTCCACGTCGCCGCCGGCGCCCCATCAGCCGCGCTCGATGGTATCGACCCCTCGTCGCTCCCCCCGCTGGACGGTTACGTGGCGTCGACACCCAAGTCGTCCTCGCAGGTCGTCCTGTCGGGGCCGGGCGGCGACCCCATCCTGGCGCAGTGGCAGTACGGCCTCGGGACGGCGCTGGCGTGGACCAGTGACACCGAAGGCCGCTGGACGTCGGAGCTCCTGGGTTCCCCTCTGGCGGGCAGGTTGTTCGCCGGCATCGTCGCCGCCACCCTGCCCCTGGCGGCCAGCCCGGCCCTGTCCGTCTCGGCGCAGGAGGAAGGGGACCAGGCCCACCTGGTCGCCCAGGCCGGCGGGGCGCCGGCGAACGCCTCCGCCGTGGCCCACGTGGTCGGCCCCAATGGGCAAGCCTCCGACGTCCCGCTGGCAGAGACCGGGCCCGGGCGGTTCGAGGCGGACGTGCCCACCAGCGACGTGGGCGCCTATTTGATGCGGGTGGAGGTGAGCGCCGGCGGGCGGCTGCTCGACGCCGCTACCACGGGGGTGGCCATCGCCTACTCTCCGGAACTGCGCTTCATCGGGACCGACGTTCCCTTCCTGCACCAGTTGGCCAGCGCCGGCGGCGGGGTGGTGCTTTCTTCCGCCCGGGAGGCGCTGTCGGAGCCCGTCCCGGCGGTCAATGTGACACAGCCATTGGCGGAGTGGCTGCTCGTGTTGGCCGTCGTGCTGCTCCCTCTCGACGTAGCGTTGCGTCGCCTGGTCATAGGCCGGCAGGGAGCGGTGCTGACGGAAGAGGACGCCGGTGCGCGCCGCGCTACTGCCGAGGGCGCCAGGAGTGCCAGCGGCGCCAGGAGTGCCAGCGGCGCCAGGGGGGCCGAGGGGGCCGAGGGGGACGGAAAAACCCCGGCCGAGCCTCCCGCCCCACCAGCCGCGGAGGAAGAAGAGCCCGCGCTGGCCACGAAGCTCCTCGAGCGCTTGCGGCGTTAGCCGCTTGCGACTTTTGGGTCCGGAAATTTAGTTGTGGGAGCAGTTTTGCTCCCCAGTTCGGCCAGAATTATCAATCGCCCGTCACGCCTTGCCATTGCCGCTGTGCGCCGGCGGTCCGGCGGCGGGGCCGTCCCCCCGCTCCGGGCCGTCGTCCAGCCCATAAGCAATGCAGAAGTCGATGTCCGCCTGGCGTTCAGGGGGGCCATCTTCGAGGCGCTTGACGGCCGCGTTGGCGCTCAGCCACCTCGTGCCGGGGGCGTCTACCAGGCTCTCGAGGAACTCCGCCAGCTCGGTCCACGGCCTGAGGAAGTGTTCTTCGAGTTCCAGCCGGTCGGCCGGAGGGGGCTCGAGGGCCCGAAGCTCGGTTTCGGTGCGGCGGACGAGCTCGGCCACCGCCTGGATGATCCGCCTCCCGCCACCCACCGGAAAGGCGTTGAGTACCGACCGGCGAACGCCCATCACCGAAGTCGGGCTGTTGGCGTCGCGGATGGCGCGGGCAGCCTGGACGTACTCTTCCTGGTCCACGGCCAGGATTATCGCGCCGAACCGGACGGCCACGTAGGCCATCCTGCTCGCCCGTGACAGGATGGCTGGCGATGGGAACCTTCACACTCGGCGCACTTTCCAGCGTGCCCGCGTCACAGCGACCGGACCTGCTGAGCGCCAACGCACGAGAAATGCTCGAACGCCTGGGACTGCTCGACCAGGTCGGGGTGGTCGAGATAGACCCCGCCGTGTCCGACACGGCCGCCACTCAGCAAGAGTTCGGGCTCGACAGTGACATGCTGGCGAACTGCGTCGTAGTGGGCGGCAAGCGCAAAGGTGCCGAGCGCCTGGCGGCGTGCGTTGTCCTGGCCACCACCCGAGCAGACGTGAACGGGACCGTGCGCCGTTACCTGGACGTCCGCAAGGCGTCATTTTTGCCGATGGAGCGCGCCGTCGACCTCACCGGCATGGAGTACGGCGGTATCACCCCGATCGGCCTGCCGGCGGAGTGGCCGGTACTCGTAGACAGCCGGGTGACCGGGCGCCCCGCGGTCGTAATCGGTTCCGGCGTGCGCCGCTCCAAGATCCTGTTGCCCGGGCCGGTGTTGGCAGGACTGCCGAACGCCACCGTGCTGGAGGGGCTCGGCATCGACGCCGATGGCACCGGCCCCGACGGGCGGACGGGAGCGGAGCAGGGCCGGGCGTGAGCAGGCTCAAGCTCGGGCTTCAGCTCGGCTACTGGGGCGCGGGACCGCCGTCCGGCGCCGGCCGGCTCGTAGCCGAGGCGGAACGGCTTGGATATGACTCGGTGTGGACGGCCGAGGCCTACGGGTCGGATGCCCTTACCCCGTTGGCCTGGTGGGGGTCGCGGACCACCAGGGTGCGCCTTGGCACCGCCCTCTGCCAGATGTCCGCCCGCACCCCGACCGCCACCGCAATGGCGGCCATAACTCTTGACCACCTGAGCAGTGGCCGCTTTGTGCTCGGGCTGGGCGTTTCGGGCCCTCAGGTCGTCGAGGGATGGTACGGGCAACCCTTCCCGAGGCCGTTGGAGCGCACCCGAGAGTACATCTCGGTTGTGCGCCAGGTGGTGGCCCGCCAGGTGCCGGTCACCAACGATGGACCGCACTACCCCCTCCCGTACCCTGGTGGGTCGGGGCTCGGTAAGCCCCTTAAGTCCATCGTCCACCCGTTGCGGCCCGACCTCCCGATCGTGCTCGGTGCCGAGGGGCCGAAAAACGTGGCTCTGGCGGCCGAAATTGCGGACGGTTGGTTCCCGGCCTTTTTCTCCCCGTCGCTGATGGGCGACTTCAACCGGTCCCTGGCCGAAGGCTTCGCCCGCCCCGGCGCCCGGCGTTCCGCCGGCGATTTCGAGGTCATCGCCTCGTGCCCCGTGCTCGTCGATGCCGACACCGAGCGCGCCGCCGACGCCGTCCGGCCCCTGCTCGCTCTGTACATCGGGGGGATGGGCGCTCGCGAAATGAACTTTCACTTCGACGTTTTCGTTCGAATGGGGTTCGGGAAAGCGGCTGCCACAGTCCAGGAGCTCTACCTGGACGGCCACAAAAAAGAGGCGGTGGCCGCCGTGCCCACGTCGATGGTGGAAAAGGTCGCATTGGTCGGGCCGGCGGCGAAGATCCGCGACGACGTGGCGGCGTGGGAGGAGTCCCTGGCCACGACGCTCTCCGTATGGCCGCTGGCGGGGCTGGGGGGAGAAGCGCCGGCGGGAGAGGGGCCGGGGGAAGAGGGGCCGGGTCTGAGGGCGCTGCGGACTATGGCCGAGATCCTTCTCTAAGGCTTAGGGTACCTAAGCGTTTCGGTTGGGCCACAAGCGTTCGGCCCGTCAACGAGGCCTCCGGGACGTCTAAAGCGTCCCCGTGCCGGCCCCAAACCCCTCGTCCACCCCCAAACCTCGTCCACCCCCAAACCTCGTCAACCTGTCGTCTCGACGGCCGCCTCGTCCCGGGTGCCGCTCCGGCCCACGCCGAAAACCAGTGTCAGGGCCAACAAAATAGACAGCAGGAGGCCCGTGACCAGCACGGGCTGTGACGTCACGCTACCGCCGAGCACCAGGACGACCGTGACGGGGGCACCCCAGGTGCGCAGGACTCCCGGGGGCTTGTACCGAACGTGTAACGCCCAGGCCATCAGGATGTAAACGGACACCGGGACGGTGAGGCAAAAGGCCGTCTCGAGCCGGCTGAGATCGGAGTGGTGGGAGGCCTGGTCCACCGCCACGGCCAGGCCGGCGCCAGTGGCGGCCACGCTGGCGAACACGAAATAGTGCCCGTACCCCCAGGTAAAAGCGCCGTTGAGCCGGTTGGTGAAGGACCGGCGGGCGGCCGCCGCAATCTCCTCTGACGGCATGTCGAAGTAAAGCCACCACATGGAAAAAACTGTCAGCAAGCCGCCGATTATGACCGTGGCGAGGTCAGGGAAGGTCGTCTTGGCGCTAATTGCGTCATTGACCGCCAGCGTTCCCGCGGAAATGGCCTCACCCAGGACGATGATCGTGAACAGCCGATAACGTTCGGCCATGTGGCCCGGGTGCCATGCGGTCCGTCCCGCGGCTTCGGCGAATATGGGTACAGACAGCTCGGCCGCAGCCAGGACCAGGAAGACCCAGACGGCGGCGCCCCGGGGCACGAGGAAAAACCACGCCACCCAGCCCGCCTCGACGACGACTATCCCGACCGCATAGCGCAACGCCGTCGGGCGGCCGGCGGGCTGCGAGACGGCAGCCCGTAACCAGAGCCCGACCATGGCCATCCGCATGATCAGGTAGCCGACCAGGATGACGGCGAAGTCCCGGGTGGCCAGCGCTCGCGGGATGCCGACGGCGACCACGAGGACGCCGGTCATCTGCACGAGGACGGCAACCCGGTAAACAACGTCGTCTGTGTCGTAGGCCGAGGAAAACCAGCTGAAGTTCATCCACGCCCACCAGATGGCGAAAAAGATGAGCGGGTAGCCGATAAGCACGGTCCCCGCCCTGCCCTCGACCAGACCGCGTTGGAAGGCCGAACCGGCCTCGGCCACCGCCACCACGAACGTCAAGTCGAAGAACAGTTCGAGCGGAGTCGAAGCTCGGTGCCTTTCCTCGGGATCCCGGGACGACATTCGGACATAAACCGGCATGTTGCCATCATCGCCCACGGCACCGCGGGGGCCTCATCTCTACGCCCGGTGGCGCCCATTAGGCTCTAGGGCCATGGCACCTACTAGCCGAACTCTGCGGGAAACACTGGACAGGCTGGTCCTGCCCTACGTGCGCATCATTACGAAGTCGGTCAACGACGAAGCAACGACACTGCGGGAGACCTTGCAGGAGTCGCTCAGTGACGAAGCGACGGGGGTCAAGGACTCGCTCCAGGCCTCGATCAGTGACGAGGCAAGAGGGGTCAGGGACACCTTCCAGGCTTCCCTCAGTGACGAGGTCAGAGCGGCCAGGGACACGATCCAGGCGTCAGTCAGCGACGAGGCCAGAGGGGCCAGGGAAACGATCCAGGCCGCGCTCAGTGACGAGGCCAGAGGGATCAGGGACGCCCTCCAGGCGTCGCTCATCGACGAGACGTCGGCTATCCGCGAGGCACTGAGCGACGAGTCGAGAGGCGTCCGTGACGCCGTCCAGGAGTCCGTCAGCGACGAGGCCCGAGCGGTCAGGGACTGGGTAGTCAACTCGGTCGTCGACGAGTCCCGGGGCTTGAGGGAGTCAGTGGTCGGGTCGGTCATCGACGAGTCGAGGGCCGTCAAGGAGACCGTGGTCGGGTCCGTCGTCGACGAAGCCAGGACGATCAGGGAGGCCGTGGTCGGTTCTGTCGTCGACGAGTCGAGGGCGGTCAGGGAGACCGTGGTGGGGTCGATCGTGGACGAGTCGAGGGCCATAAAGGAAGAGGCCAGGGCAGCGCGGACGGCCACTGAGTCGGAGATGGCCAGCCTGCGCGCCGATGTAGCCAGCCTCAACGTCGAAGTCGTCGGGTTGCGCTCCGACCTCGTCGAGCTCAACCGGGTGCTTCGGATGCAGGGCGACGCCGCCGACCAGGTGGCCGAAGTCCTGGGCCGGACCTTGACCCGGCTCTCGGCCGAGGTCGAAGTGCTATCCGGCGCCCTTGACAACATGGGAGCGTTGGCAGAAGGCTCGGCATCAGGGCCGGGAAGTCCCGCTCTTTAGCTATTTCGCTATTTAGCTATTTAGGGTCGTTCCCGGGCACCAGCACTTCCTGGCGCCAGCACTTCATGGCACCAGCCTTTCCTGGCGCCAGCGCCGACAATCGCACCCTGGGGTTGTCGCGGGGTGCCCGGCGGCCATTGCCCTTAGTGGCCGGCCGCCCAGGCCAGGAGGTCCTCGAGGGGCATGGTGTTTACTATGGTCCCCACCGGGACCTCTGCTCCCGCCGCCTGCTCGCAACCAAGCCGGAGCCATGAGAGCTGACCAGGCGCGTGAGCATCGGAGTCGATCGAGAAACGGCAGCCGGCCGCCACTGCCGCCCGCAGCAGTTCTTCGGGTGGGTCCCGCCGGTCGGGGCGAGAATTGATCTCGACCGCGGTCCCGGTGGCGGCACAGGCGGAGAACACAGCCTCGTGATCGAAGCTTGACTGCGGCCTTTGCCGGCCGATGATACGGCGGCCTGTGCAATGGCCGAGGATGTCGGAGTGAGGGTTCTCTACCGCCGCGATCATCCGGCTTGTCATTTCGGCCTTCTCCATCCGCAGCTTGGAGTGCACGCTGGCCACGACTACGTCTAG
>DATJUH010000243.1:0-11645 GCA_035502515.1 Acidimicrobiales bacterium | reverse complement strand
AGCCCTCCGCTTCGACAAACTGTCGCACGGTCAGCTGCGCCTTTTCATCAATGCCCTCAACGCCCTCCCGAGCGCTCCCCCGCCACCGGCCGGGCTCCCGGTCCCCCCGAGCCAGCGGGCCCGAAGTTAGCCCCGGAGTTTTGTGGGCCCTGGGCCGCGCCCAGTCAGGTCGGCTGCAGTCGAGTTGGGTGCAGTCGAGATGGGTGCGGATGAGTTGGCTGCGTCAGGCGGTGCGACTATCCTCAACGGTGGGGGCGTCCGGCGGGTTACTCCTCTTCGCAGGGCTCGGTGCCAGCCTTCTGCTCCTCGGCGGCCACGGCGGCCAGCACCAGTTCGGCTACTTCGGAAACACTGGCCAATTGAGCCGGCGTCAGGCGGTCGATGAACAAGCGCCGGACCGCCTCCAGGTGGCTCGGGGCGGCGGCCCCGATCTCGGTTCGGCCGGCAGGCGTGACGGCCACAAAAGAGCCCCGGCGGTCGGAGCCGCACTTTCTTTTTTCCACCAGCCCTCGTTCCGCCATGCGGCTCACCTGGTGGGAAATTCTGCTTTTTTCCCAGCCCAGAAGGTTGCCCAGCTGGAACAGGCGCATCTGGCCCTCGGACTGGTCGGTGAGGGCCACCAGGACGACGTAGTCCTGGTAGCTGAGCCCTGAATGTGAAGACAGGTCCCGCGCCAGCAAGGCCGTGAGCCGGGACTGCATGACCTGGAACGAGCGCCATGCTCGTTCTTCTTTTTCGTCCAGCCATTTGACCGCTGGTGGTTCAGATGGCACTTCTGCAGCTCCCGAAACGTTCTCCGGAATAGTTGATATATCTCCAATGTTAGCCTCAGTGAAGAAGTTGCCACCCACACAAGGAGGACGAGAACATGACCACCCCTGATACCGCTTCGACCAGCCTGACCGGGAATTACAAACTGGATGTGGCCCACACTCGCGTCGGCTTCTCAGCCCGCCACGCTATGGTAAGCAAGGTCCGCGGCCAATTCGACCAGTTCGACGGGTCCGTTTACCTGGACGCCGAAAACCCGGCCAACTCTCGTGTCGAACTGACCATCCAGGCCGAGAGCATCGACACCCGCAACGCCGACCGGGACAACCACCTGCGCAGCAATGATTTCCTGGCCATGAAGGAGTACCCCGAGATCACTTTCCGCTCCACCAACGTCGACAAGGTCGACGACACCCACTACCGCATCACCGGTGACCTGACCATCCGTGGTGTCACGAACCCCGTGACGTTGGATTTCGAGTTCACCGGGACCGCGGTCGATCCTTACGGCAACCAGCGGGCCGGCTTCGAGGGCAGTGGCACGATTAACCGGAAGGACTGGGGTATCACCTGGAACGCGGCGCTCGACGGCGGCGGCGTCATGGTGAGTGACCGGATCACGCTCGAGTTCGAAGTGGAGGTCATAAAGGTCGTCGCCTAGTCAGCGGCTCCGGCTGGGCAGATCCCGGGTGGCCCTGACGGGCGGCCTGCGGCCGGCTGAGCCGGGCGGGCCCCGGTGGCTGTGGCGAGCCCGCGGTCCCCGGTGGCTGTGGCGAGCCCGGGGCCCCGGCGGGTGTGGCGAGCCCGGGGCCGCGGCGGGTGTGGCGAGCCCGGGGCCCCGGCGGGTGTGGCGAGCCCGGATCCCTGGTGGCCCGGCCCGGCCACCCTGGGGCGGTGGCGGGCGTCGAAGTGGCGGGCGTCGAAGTGGTGGGCGTAGCGGTAGCGGGCGCCGCAAACCGTCCGCCGCCTCGCCGCCCCGCTGTCTGTGCGCGCCAGGTGCTGTTACCGTTACCCCAGCGCGCAAAAGTTCCCCTCCAACCGGCGGCCGGGGTAACCGTGTAGCGGGCTGAGCCTCAGCCCCAGGCCTCGTCCTCCGTGTACAGGCCTTCATCCGGGCCTAGTAAAGAGGCCGCCTTCAACACCGCCCGCCTGGCCCGGCTGAGGCGCCGTTCCTCCGCCTCGGGTGCGCCGCTCCCGCTCTCCAGCGCCTCGACGAGTTTGGCCCGGCCCAGATCAGCAAGTTCCTCGGCGATGGTGTCGAGCCGGGAACGCAACTCGTGCAGCCGCTCCTCTCCCGAACTGGTCATATAGGCCAGTCTGGCCCGCGGGAGGCTAGGGTCGCGCTGTGGACGACCTCACGCTGAACGACTACGTAAAGCGCTCCAAGGACCGGGTGCTCGGCTCCCTTATCGAATGGCTGAAAATCCCCTCTATTTCGGCGGATCCAGCCCACGCCCGAGACGTTGCTGCGTCAGCCGAGTTCTGCGCCGGCCTCATGCGGTCGGCCGGGCTCGAGCACGTTGAGCTGTTGTCGGCGAGCGGTGTCCCCGCCGTCTACGGCGACTGGCTGAACGCCGGCCACACTTCCCCGACCGTCCTCGTCTACGGCCACCATGATGTGCAGCCCGTCGACCCCCTGGACGAATGGACGTCTCCCCCGTTCGTGCCGGTGGTCGAGGGCGACCGGCTGCTGGCCCGGGGCGCCAGTGACGACAAGGGCCAGGTGATGATGCAAGTGGAGGCGACCCGCGGCCTCCTCGAAGCGCTTGGCCACTTGCCGGTCAACGTCAAGTTCCTCATCGAGGGCGAAGAAGAGGTGGGGAGCCCTCATCTCGACGAGCTGCTCGAGAAGGAGAGGGACAGGCTGGCCGCCGACGTGATCATCGTCTCGGACAGCACCATGCTGGCACCCGACATCCCGTCCACCACCGTAAGTACACGAGGCCTGGTCGCCTTCGACGTCACCATCCGGACGGCGAAGTCGGACCTTCACAGCGGTATATGGGGTGGGACTGTCCCCAATGCGGCCCTGGTGGCCGCTCGCCTGGCCGCCGGCCTCCACGACTCCGACCACCGCGTCACCCTGCCGGGTTTCTACGATCGGGTGCGGGAACTAAGCAAGCGAGAAGCCCAGTCCCTGGCTGACACCCCCTTCGATGAGTTGGAGTTCTGCCGGCAGGCCGGCGTAAGCGAACTGGAGGGCGAGGCCGGCCGCTCCCCGTACGAGCGCACCGGTACCCGCCCGACAGCCGAAGTCGTGGGCCTTCACTCCGGCTACGGCGGGCCGGGGATGAAGACCATCGTGCCCGCTACGGCCAACCTCAAGGTCGCCATCCGTCTGGTGCCCGACCAGTCCGCTGAAGAGGTAGAGGCCTCGTTCCGGGCCTGGCTGGCTGCACAAGCGCCAAAATATGCCCAAGTCAGCGCCACCACAATTGGCGGGGTGGCGCCATTACTGACCCCGGTCGACCATCCGGCGGTGCGCATCCTGAGCCAAGCCATCGAGAATGTGTGGGGCCGGCAACCTCTGTTCACCAGGAGCGGCGGTAGCGGGCCGGAAGAAGCGCTTGGGCGGATCCTGGCCGCACCCGTGCTCTTCCTCGGGATCGGTCTCCCCGATGACAGTTACCACGCTCCTAATGAACGCCTCGAGCTCAACCAGCTTTGGCAGGGCATTCTCGCCGCCGGCGAGTTCCTACTGGGCGTGCCGGCCCTGAAGACGACCTGATCCGTACCCATGGCCAGGCCGGTCGGCTCAGACGAAAACCCCGTTAGCCACCACCGTCGCGCCCCGAAAACGGCCAAGACGCGCGACAACAAAGAGACCAACGGCAAGGCAGCCAAGCGGTGGCGCCTGACCCCGGCCGACGCCCACGAGTGGGTCAGTTTCGAGGACCCTTCGGAGGAACGGACGTGGCGCTTCGACGTCACTTTCCTGATGTCGCACTGGGAATGCGTGTACGGGCGCGGGTGCCAAGGGGTACTGACCGCTCCTGCGCCCGAACTGGAACAGGGATGTTGCTCCTACGGCGCACATTTCACCGGCGACGAAGACCTGGCCCGGGTCAAGGCGGAGGCAAAAACGCTCTCTGCGGAACAATGGCAGTTCGCCGCCAAAGGCCGGCGCGGCGGGATCTCCCGGCGCGGGGCCGGGGGCATCACATTGACCAGATTGGTAGACGGAGCGTGCATTTTCCTCAACCGGCCCGGCTTCCCCGGTGGCCCCGGGTGCGCCCTCCATCGCGCCGCCCTCGAACGCGGCATACCCCCTATGGAGCTCAAGCCCGACGTCTGCTGGCAACTGCCCCTCCGCCGGGAAGATACCTCCAACCCCGATGGTTCGGTTACCTCGGTCGTCAGCCAGTGGGACAGGCGGCATTGGGGGGCAGGCGGCGAAGAGTTCGCCTGGTGGTGCACCGAGGCCCCCGAGGCGTTCCGGGGCCGGGCGCCGGTATGGCGCCATATGAGCAACGAGCTCTCGGCACTGGTCGGCCCCGAAGTTTTCGATTTGTTGGCGGCCTATCTGGGGGCCAGGGAAAAGGAGGGCACCGCGCTCCCCCACCCGGTGTCACGGCCCCGGGGCCAGACATGACAGCGTTCGTCACCACGGCGGTGCGATGACCCCGAAGCAGCAGTGGAAGTCGACGCCAGACCAGCACGACTATCCTGCCGCTCAGGACTACCTGAGCCTCGTGATGCCCGAGGCCGACGCTGCCGCGGCAGTAAAAGCGCTTATGAACGCTGATCTCGTCCATCGCAAGGCTAAGGACCTCTTGCGCGCCGCCCAGTTGGCCGTATTGCCGCAAACGAACGTGCATGTGGCCAAAGACCTCGACAAAGTGGCCAAAGGGGAACAGCTTTCCCCTGTCCTACTGGTGCGAGGGGACGCGTTTCGTGGCGCCCCGCTGCTGGTGGCTGACGGTTACCACCGGATCTGCGCCAGCTATGTCCTGGACGAGGACGCCGACATCCCGTGCCGGCTCGCCGAGCGGCCGCTGCCGCGCCCGGCGAGCCGCGGGTAATTCCTTTTCCTATTGCGGGACGGAGTTACTGCGGAGGGCTGATGGCGTCGAGGCGCTCGGCTATTTCGTCCGTAATGAGCGGGAGCACATCCAGCGCGCCAAGGTTGGAACGCAGCTGCTCGACTGACGATGCACCAGTAATGACGCTCGAAACATGGGGGTTGCGAGCGCACCAGGCCAGTGCCAGCTGTGCCATGCCGCAGCCGATTTCGTCGGCCACTTCCTTCAATTGGCGCGCTTTCGCATTGCGGTCGGCATCGGTAAGGGCCTGCTGGAGCCACTCGTAGCCCGGGAGCATGGCCCGGCTACCGGCGGGGGCTCCGTCGAGGTACTTGCCCGAAAGCAGGCCGGACGCCAGCGGGCTCCACGTCGTAAGCCCGAGCCCGATGTCGTCGTACAGCCGGGCATATTCGCGCTCGACCCGCTGGCGGACGAGCAGGTTGTACTGGGGCTGATCGGCCACGGGCTTTCGCAGGTGGTGCCGCTCGGCTATTTCCCAGGCGGCGCGAATATCGTCCGCCGGCCATTCAGACGTGGCCCAATAGAGCGCTTTCCCTTGGGAAATAATGTCGCTCATGGTCCACACCGTCTCTTCTATAGGAGTGCCGGAGTCGGACCGGTGGCAGAACAGGACGTCCACAAAGTCGAGGCCGAGCCGTTCCAGCGAGGCGTCAATAGCCTGCATCAGGTATTTTCGGTTCAATGTGTTACGCATGTTGATGTCGTCGTGTATGCCCCAAAACAGCTTGGTGGAGATTACATAGCTGTGGCGGGGCCAACTGAGCTCCGCCAAGGCTTTCCCCATGATGCGTTCGGATTGCCCGCCGGCGTAGGACTCGGCATTGTCGAAGAAATTGACGCCGCCTTCCCGAGCCGCGTTGAGGCACTCCACTGCCAGCTCTGTCCCAATCTGTTCGCCAAAGGTCACCCAGGACCCGAAGCTGAGAACACTGACCTGTAAGCCGGAGCGGCCAAGATGGCGGTACTGCATGACGGGTTCCTCTCTCCTTGATCGTCTTCTTCTCGAGCAGCGGTAGGCCCCAAGCTATAGCGATCGATCGAGGACCGACCAGACCGGAGCCCACTTGGGCCGGCCGTGGGCCGGCTAAATCCGGGCCGGGCCGACCTCGACCCGGACTCGGGCCGCCGGCCGGCCGGCGGCGGCCAGAGCATCGGCCAGGGTGGCGTGACCGCTAGCGCGCACGACCCATTGGCCATTCGGGAGTTCACTCAACTCGATGCCCGATGAGCCGGCCGGCCAGGAGGTGCGAACGGTCCTGTCAACCGCCGCACCGCTCACCTTTTCCAGAACAGCCGCCAGTTCAGCCGCCCCGGGCCCGCTGAGTAACGCCAACGCCGCAAATGGCGGTAGCCGCAAAGCCTTCCGTACCGGCTCCTCAGAGGCCAGCAGCCGGCCCGGGTCGGCCAGCAGCGCCGATTCTATGACAGGGTGGGCCGGCACCCGGGTTTGGACCAGCATGCGCCCGCCCGTGTTCCGCCCGCCTACCAGCCTCGATGCCCTGGCCAGCAGGGCCAGCGCCTCTTCGCCGGCCCGGTAGCGGGGCGCCAGAAGCTCCTGGTCGAAATCGAGGAAAGCCACCACTCCGACGCCGCCGTTTTTTCGTAGCTCTCCTTCCCGGTAAAGGACAGCCTCGGTGCCGACGATCACGGGGGCGTCGGGCAGTGGTCCCGTGCCGGCCGCCACTTCACCAACGGCCCTTCCGGCCAGCGCCTCCAGTTGCTCGCGCGCCCGGCTGACCCCGACCCGGAACTGGCGCAGCCCGTCCGAGCCGCACGAGGCGCACACGATTGGCCGCCTTTGGCCACAGCGCGGGCAAACGAGCCCTTCGCCGAGCAGGGTCACGCCCGAACCGCACTGTTCGCACGTGGCGGGTTCCCCGCAGGCGCCACATATGGGTAACAGGGCCCGGCCTTTGCGGTTGAGCACACACACGACCCGCTGGTCGCTCTTGAGCACGTTGACCAGCGCCGTCGAGTACAGACCCAGGTGAGGGTCATCATGGCGGCGGTCGACGACCTGTAAGGCGGCCCAACCCGACCGCTCCAGGCCGAGGTTCACCGTGTGCACGTAGTCAGCCGAGGCCACCAGTTCCAGGGTCGGGCAGGGCGTGACCCAGAAGCACGGCGCACCCGCTCGTCGCGCCCGCTCGGCCGCCACTGCCGGGGCACCCCATGTGGGCGCGGTTTCCTGCACCAGGCCCTCGTCATGGGCGTCGAGGACGATGATGGAGCCGACCCCGGGACAGGGGCCCCAGACGGCCGCTCGGGTACCGATAACGATGGGCGCCCCGATGCGGGCCCGGGCCCAGCCACCGGGCAGCAGGGCCGCATCCACGCCCCGCCTCCGGAAGGCGGCGGCGCCAGCGGCGGCCCGGGCCGATGTGGGGGCAACCACCAGGACCGGGCCATGTTCAGCCGCCGCCAGCACCAGGTCTGTGGCGCCGTAGTCGGGCGGCACCCGCAGCAGGTGCACCCCCGGGCACCATGCCGTCAGCTTTAGGCCATCCAGCGTTGGGCCATCCTGCTTTCGGGCATCCAGCGTTCGGGCATCCAGCGCTGGGGCGTCCTGCAGGCCGGCGGCCGCGCCGGTCACCGCGTCCCTCCCGCCCGCAGGTAGGCGAGTGGCAGCGGAACGGACGCGGACCGGGGCCGGCAGGCCCCGCACGGCCGTTTCGGGAGAGGCGGTGACGAGCAAGGACCGGCGCCGGCCGGCCCAGCGCCAAGCGGCCCATGAGGCGAGGCCCAGCACTTCGGGCTCCGGCCCCCAACCCGTCACTTTGGTTACCGGCCGGAGGGCGAGACCCTCCGTCCGGGGCACCGGGAAGGCCGTAACCCAACCGCCCACGCGCCGGCCTTGGAGTGGCACCCGGACAATGCTCCCGGTCCTGACGTCACCGGCGAGGTGCGGCGGTACTTCGTAGTCGAACTCGCGTTCGAAGCCGGCGACGTCAGGCAGGACGCGCGCAACGAGCGCGCCGGTCGGACCTCCTGCGGTTGGATCTTCTAAAGGCCGATCGCCTCTTTGAAGTCGGCCAGGCGGCTGGTCGTCTCCCAGGTGAGCTCCTTGTCCGACCGGCCGAAGTGGCCGTAGGCAGCAGTCTGCCGGTAAATGGGCCGGCGCAGGTCGAGGTCCCGGATAATGGCTGCCGGCCGGAGGTCGAAGACCTCCTCGATCGCCTTCAGTACCTTGTTCGGGTCTACTTGTTCCGTACCGAAGAGGTCGACCATCAACGACACCGGCCGGGCGACCCCGATGGCATAGGCGATCTGCAGCTCGCAGCGCTGGGCCGCGCCGGAGGCGACCACGTGCTTGGCCACCCAGCGGGCGGCGTAAGCGCCCGAGCGGTCCACTTTCGACGGGTCCTTGCCCGAGAAGGCACCACCGCCATGCCTGGCCGCCCCGCCGTAGGTGTCGACGATGATCTTCCGGCCGGTAAGCCCGGTGTCGGCGCACGGCCCGCCCAGCTCGAAGCGGCCAGTGGGGTTGGTCAAGATCTCGTAGCCGTCGTCGGCGAACTCGGCCGGGACGATCGGCGTCACCACGTGGTCCCGAAGGTCGGGCTTGAGCAGCGTCTCGAGGTCCACGGTGGGCCGGTGCTGGGTCGAAATGAGCACCGTCTTCAGGCGGACGGGACGGCCGTCCTCGTACTCGAAGGTGACCTGGGTCTTGCCGTCAGGGCGCAGGTACGGCAGTACGCCGACTTTCCTCACCTGGGCCAGCCGGTGGGCCAGGCGATGGGCCAGCCAGATCGGCACGGGCATCAGGTCTTCGGTCTCGTCGCAGGCGTAGCCGAACATCATGCCCTGGTCACCCGCTCCCTGGCTGAACAGGTCGTCCTCTCCGCTCGTACCCTGGCGGACCTCGTAGGCGTTGTTGACGCCCATGGCGATGTCGGGAGACTGCTGGCCGATGGAGACAGACACTCCGCAGGTGAGCCCGTCAAAGCCAGTTTCCGAGCTCGTGTACCCGATCGAGGAGACCACATCGCGCACGATCTCCGGTATCTCCACATAAGCGCCAGTCGTTATCTCCCCGGCCACCATGACCAGACCGGTGGTCAGGAGAGCCTCGCACGCGACGCGGGCTTTGGGGTCCTGCTCCAATATGGCGTCCAGGATCGCGTCGGATATCTGGTCGGCCATCTTGTCCGGGTGGCCTTCTGTCACCGATTCCGACGTAAAGTCCCAGCGTCTCATTACTTGGCTCCTTTTCTTGACGCGAGCACGCCCTTGGCGCTCAAGAGATCTGCAATTGCGTCAACGAGCTTCGAGGCGACTGCCCGCTTGTCTGATACGCCGAGGTCCGTCAACGCCCCGTCCGACACGATAACCGCCGCGCTGCGGTCACTGCCGAAGCCGGCATTTTCGGCACCCACATCGTTGGCCACCACCAGGTCCGCCCGCTTGGCGGCGAGCTTGCCCCGGCCCAGCTCGACCAGCTCATCGCCACTGGCCGTTTCCGCCGCGAAACCCACCACCACCTGCGCCGGCCGCTTGCGGGCCCCCAGCGTCGCCAGTATGTCCAGGGTGGGCACGAGCTCGACAGTCATAGGAGTGCCCGACTTCTTGAGCTTGGCCGGGGCGGCAGCCGACGGTCGGTAGTCCGCCACCGCCGCCGCCATCACGACGACGTCGGCGCCGGCCGCCTCGGCCAGGACCGCCTCGGCCATCTCAGCTGCCGTCTCGACCTCCACCACCTCTACCTTGGCCGGAGGGGCGAGTGGGCTCGACGTGACCAGGACCACTTCTGCGCCGCGGGCCTGCAGCTCCGAGGCAATGGCGTAGCCCTGTTTGCCCGAGCTGCGGTTCCCTATGTAACGCACCGGGTCGATCGGTTCTCGCGTGCCGCCGGCGCTGACCACCGCCTTCACCCCCCGCAATGCCCCGGCCGGGCTGGCCACCTGATGGCCGCCGCCCGTCTGCCCGGCGAGGCCCGTCTGCCCGGCGATGACAGCCTCGAGGGCGGCCACGACCTCCTCAGGCTCGCGGAGACGGCCTTTGCCGAAGTCACCGCCGGCCAGCCTGCCCTCAGCCGGCTCCAGGACGTGCACGCCGCGCCGGCGCAGCAGAGCGAGGTTGTCCTGGATGGCCGGGTGTTCCCACATCTCGGTGTGCATGGCGGGGCACAGGAGCACAGGTGCCCGGGTGGCCAAGAGTATCGAAGTAAGCAGGTCCGATGAGATCCCGGCGGCGTAGCTGCCGATGACGCGAGCGGTCGCCGGCACCACTACGACGGCGTCCGCGTTACGGCCTAACTGGACGTGCGGGATGAACGAGCCGGCGCCGGTAGCAGCGCTGGTACCAGTACTGGCGGCGGCCCCGTGCTCGGATCCCTCGTCGTCGGGCCCGGCGCCCCCGCGGCCTGGTCCCTCAGGAGTGCCCATACCGGCCTCCTGCGAGCTGAACAGCGAGACGCGGGCGGGCTCGGCCGCCAGCGCGCTGAAAGTTAGAGGACCGACGAACCTCGTCGCCGAGGGCGTCAGGACCGGGCTGACAATGGCACCGGCATCACCAAGGCGGCGGCAAACTTCCACCGCTTTGTAGGCGGCGATACCGCCACAGACGCCCAAGACCACCCGCTTGCCGGCCAGCGGGCGATGTGGTCGGCCGGCAGGATCACCCATTGCGGCCAGGCTAACGCCGCGGTCAGCTACAGGTTATCCAGGCACAGTGGGCCCAGCCGGCCGTGATCAGTCCTCCGCGCCGTCCTGGTCCGGGACTTCCTCGCCCTCCAGCTCCACTATGCGGTGGTAGGTGATCTTGCCGGCCGAAATCTCGTCCAGGGCAATCGACAGTGGCTTGCGGGCAATCGAAGTCACCTGCGGAGGCACGATGGAGCCAAGACCGTCGCCGAGCTGGTTGAAATAAGAGTTGACCTCCCGGCCTCGCTTGGCCGCCAAGCTGACCAGCGTGTACTTGGAGTCGACACGCTCGAGGAGGCTCTCGATCGGGGGGTCCATCATTGTCGGCCGGCGCTCAGCCATTCAAGCCATGCTCCTGTCTTGTCGTCCCGATGCCATCAGGGCGAGTGCCCTCGCGGCAAGCTTCCACTATACCGGTGAGCTCCTTGGACGCCCGTTCAACGTCGTCGTTCACTACTACGAAGTCCGCAATGGCGCGTCCGAGCTTCTCTTCGTCCTCGGCGATGGCCAGCCGTTTTTCGATGCTGGCCTCGTCGTCGCCGCGCTGGCGTAACCGGCGCTCCTGCGCTTCCCGGGAGGGTGCGGCGATGAAGATCAAGACAGCCTCGGGGTACCTGTCTTTGACCTGGACGGCCCCCTGGGAGTCGATCTCGAGCACCACGTCAAAGCCCTCCGGCGCCTCCACAGTGGGGGTGCCGTACAGGTGCCCGTTACCGGCAAACTGGGTCCATTCCAGGAAGCCACCGGCACCAACCCTGTCCAGGAACTGGTCATGGCTCACGAACACGTACGCGTCGTCCGCCTCCGAAGGCCGGCGGGGCCGGGTCGTCCACGACCGCGACAACCACAGGCCATCGGTAAGGCGGAGAAGTCGCGACACAACGGTTCCCTTACCCACCCCGCCGGCGCCGAAAATAACGAAAATCAGAGGACGCGCTCGCGTTTCCGGTCTAGTGGTCCCTTCGCCAAGATTGGCCCGACTGTCGGGGCCCGGACACCCCATGCAGCACCAGCCCTGCTGACGACAACCCGGTCAAGGCGAACTCCAGGCACTAACCGGAGATCAGCCCAGCTTTTCTAGCAACTTGCGGCGCTGCTGGTCCCCCAGGCCCTGCACCCGCCTGGTGTCGCTGATACCGACTTCGTCCATGACCCTCCGGGCCTTGACCTTGCCGAGGCCCGGGAGGCT
>DATJUH010000242.1:0-3400 GCA_035502515.1 Acidimicrobiales bacterium | reverse complement strand
CGTGGCAAAAGCTGGGCGGGGTCAGGATCCCTATCGACGCGGCGGAGACGTTTGTACTGGGCCCGCTCTCCAAAGAAGCACCCACCAACCCGGCTCTCAGCCGCGCCCTGGACGAGTACAACGCGGCGCCAAAGAGCACTCGGCTGGCGTGGGCTGACGCCTACCTGAAGGCGCTCAACCACGTCACCTTTGTCAACGGCGCGCCCGTCTTGCCCCCGGGCCCGTACGGGCCGGTGCCCGTCATGCTCGCCGCGGAGCTCTCGCTGGCCCGTAGCGGGGCCCTCGACGGCAGCCTCATCGCCAACCAGCCGTTCTACGGGACCAACTACACCAAGCCCCTTCTGTTCCTGGAGGACGGCGAGTACTTCGCCCAGCAAGCCCAAGCCCGGCACCTGACGGGTAGCCAGTGGGGAGTCATGAACGAAACAGGGAGCTACCCCGGCCAGCCCTGGCTGTGGCTGTACACCTTGTGGTACCAGGTGCCCGGGTTCGACAACTCCGCCAATGTGGACCTGATCGCCATCTACCTTTCGGGGGCGGCGACTATCTTGCTCCTCGCCCTGCCCTTTGTGCCCGGGTTGCGTGACATACCGGAAATCGTCCCTCTGCACCGGGTGGTCTGGCGCAACTGGAACCGTCGCACCAAAGACGGCCCAATGCCCCCGGGAGGCGCCAAGGAGCCAGTGGAGCACCTCGCAGAGCGCTAGCGCGGACGGGGTAGGGGCAGCGGACGTTCGCCGGGGCCGGTCAGTCCCGGGCTGAACCCCATCAGCCCGCGGCCCCGGCTACTTCGGGTCCGGGTGGTGCACCGGTATCGGGTTGGTACTCCTGTCGTGGTAGTAAACGCTACGACGGCAACACCGGTGTGGGACCCCCGTGGTAACGGCTAAGCCAGGGTCACTCTCGTCGGTCGTTTTCGGTGCATCGGGAGGATCTGGTGGCGATCGGCTGCAAATTCTTCACCCGAACGCGACGAGAAGGCCATTTTGCACCGAGAATAGCCTGGCGAGGTATCGCCGGTTGGGAAAGCGGCGTTCCCAAACTGCGTTGATGGTCCAGTCCCTAAAGCCCAAATGCCACTTGCGCGGGCGTCAACTTTACGCCCAGCGATTGCCGCTACTGAAGGGGCTTGACCTCCTCGGCCGGTTCGAGGTCACGCTCAGCATCGGCCGGTGGCCGCGATGGCAGCGTGACGAGTGCCAGAATGCCCCCGGCGACGGCTACCAGCGCGGCCACGGTCAGGGCCAGGTTGGCACCGTCGACAAACGCCGAACGGGCCATGTGCTCAAGGACGGTACTGATCGTGCCGCCCACGCGGCCGGCCACGTCGAGCGCTCCACCGATCGAGCCCAGGATCGTTTGTTCGGTACCGGGCGGGATGTGGTACGGCGAGAGCGCATTGGTCATGGAGTCCTGGTAACGCGTGTTCAGCAAGCTACCGAGGACAGCTACTCCCACGGATCCGCCAAACTGCATGGCGGTCCCGTTGGTGGCCGCCCCTACGCCGGTGTCGCCTCGCGGCACTGACCCCATGACTGACGCCGACACAGAAGGCATGACCAAAGCGGCGCCGGCGCCGATCAATACCATCCCGGGCAGGATGTCCGAATAAGTCCAGCCGACGGTCCCGTTCGATATCCACCAGAGCCCGGTGGCGGCCATCAGCAGACCAGCCGCGGTCACGACCTTGGCCCCCATCCGTCGGTTCAAACCGGCCGACATGGGCGCCACGACCGCCAGCGCGGCGGCGATAGGGAGCATGCGCACGCCCGCCTGCAGTGCGGAATAACTCAAGTTGAACTGAAGGAACTGGCTAAGAAGGAACAAGGACCCGACGAGAGCAAAAGCGGCCAGGCTCATGGCCCCTATGGCTGACGAAAAGCTCCTCCGGCGAAAGTAAGCCAGGTTGATCAGCGGATGGGCGCTGACGTTTTCCCACGCCACAAACATGCCCACGAGTACCAGGCCGGAGAGGCCGGGGCCAATTACGACAGCCGATGACCAGCCGTCCACGGGAGCCTCGATGATCGACCACAGCAGCAAACCGAGCCCGCTCGTAGACAGAAAGGCGCCGGCCACATCAGGCTGAGGCGTCATGGCTTTCCTCGAGTTCGGCACCCAGGGAACTGCGCAGACCACAGCCAGGGCAGCAATCGGGACGTTGATCAGGAACACCGAACCCCACCAAAAGTGAACCAGGAGGGCGCCCCCAACAATGGGCCCGATGGCGAACCCGACTCCACTCGTGCCGGCCCAGAGCCCGATAGCCCGTTGCCGTTCGGCCCTGTCCCGAAAGACGTCGGTGATAATCGACAAGGTGGAGGGCATCATCAGAGCCGCTCCGACACCCATGGTGGCTCGAGCAGCGATGAGGACGTTCACCGATCCCGAGAACGCGGCCCACACTGAACCGGACGCGAAAACCGTCAGGCCTGCCATGAGCGTCGATTTCCGCCCGACCCGGTCGGCCAAACTACCCATGACCAACAAGAGCCCGCCGACCACCAGCGAATAGGCATCAACGATCCACTGCAGTTGGCTGGATGTGGCTCCGAGGTCCTTTACCAACGTTGGCAGCGCAACATTGAGGACGGTGGTGTCAAGGTTGACGATCAATACGGAGAAGCACAGAACGGCAAGCGTCAACCAGCGTGACGGACGAGACTGACCACGCTCTGACCCAAGTGGCCTCGTCAATTCGAGCACTATTCGAAAATTGTCACACGGTATCGTCGATATCATCTGGGGCCGCAGGTCCTGCGCGATAAGGGAAAAGGGCCCTCCGCCTTCTCAGCAGGCACCGCTGAGCCCGCTGGGAAAACCGCGAACCGCGGGCCGCGGCGCTTCATATATGTGGCTCGGCGTCGCCGGCCGGAAGGGCCCTCAACCACGCTGGGGCAACCGGGTGGGCTATTTGCGCCCAGCTAAGTGACCTTTGGCCCTACTTCGAATTAGTGCATCAGGCCAATCCTGTTTTCGTAGTCGGTTTACGCATCACGACCGAACGACGGGAAACGATGATGGACAACGCGGTCGGCCCCGAAGAAGACAAAGCGCCCGGCGTCGAGCACAAGGCCAGCAGTCCCGGGCCCGGAGCGCAGGTGCCGGGGCCAGTGGACAGACACCGTTGGCCACTTGGGACGGACTGGGACCTAACCGAGATCCTGCCCGAGCGCCCCGTCTGGCACTCCCTGGCCGCCTGCCGGGGCGTAGGACCGCAAACCTTCTTCCCCCGAGCTGACGACCGCCGCCCGGCGTCGGATAGACGTTACAAGTTCGGGCTCAAATATTGCCGCGACTGCCCGGTGGCGGCGGAGTGCCGGGCCGCCGGAGAGGGCGAGGTGTTCGGGTTGTGGGGCGGCCTGACCCCGACCGAGCGAGCCGGTCGAAGAGCCAAAGC
>DATJUH010000241.1:0-8207 GCA_035502515.1 Acidimicrobiales bacterium | reverse complement strand
GGGGGCAGGCCCGCGTGCCTTTCTTCGCCTCGGTGCCGGCCGACGCCGGCCCGCTGTCGTCGTGGCTGCTCGTAAAAGTCATGTATTTCGGCCGCCTCTGGTACTCGCCGGCAGTGGCATTCGAAATTCGCCCATGACGCCAGTGCCCACGTGCGCTTTGGTGGGATGGGTCGGCGGCGAGCCGGTAACCCGGGAAATGCTGGCTATTTACCTGGAGGACCACCCCCCTCCGGCGGCGCTGGGGGACAACCACGCCACCCGTACCAGGTGGGCGGCGCGAGCGGTAATGTCCACCATGCTGGCCGGGCAGGAGGCACGCCGGCGTGGCTTCGCCGGCGAGAGTGACTTGCGGGCGGCGGTGGCAACCGAGCTGGTTGGAAAAGGCGAACCGGAAGCCGTTGACGTCAGGGCCTACTTCGACCGCAACCGCCACCGCTACGACCAACCGGAGCGTCGCCGCGTAAGCCACGTGCTGTGTGTAGGAGAGGATGACGCTGTCATCGTGGCCGGGAGAGCACGGGCCGGCGAAGCCATCGGGGCGCTGGCGGAGGAGTTCTCGACGGACCCGGGCTCGAGGCGGGCCGGCGGGGACCTGGGTTGGCTTCGACGAGGCGAACTGGCCGGCGCCGTAGAAGACTCGGTCTTCAGTGCCGAAGCGGGGCAAGTGGTGGGCCCCGTCCGGAGCCCTTTCGGTTGGCACGTCCTGGTCGTAGCGGCCATCGAGCCGGCCCGAGCCGAAGACTTCGCTTCGGTGCGCGAGGAGATCGCGGCCGAGCTGGCCGAGCGGCGACGGCGGGAGGCTTACCTGGACTGGTTCGAGAAACAAGCGCTGGCGGGCATAACCATGGCCCCGGGGTATGAACACCCGTTCCGGCCCAATTTCCTGGAATGGGCCCACCGGCACTAACTTTTGGCACCAATTTATTTGGCCCTGGTCCTTTTATCGTAAGAGGTGGAACGTGCCCGCCTGGACGTGCCCGAAATGCCGGCGTCAGTTCGGCCGAAGAAGCCAATCTCACGAATGTGCGCCGGCCATGTCGCTCGAAGAGTATTTTTCGACCGGACCGGCACACGAACGGCCCGTCTACGAAGCGGTGATGGCCCACCTCCGCCAGGTCGGGCCGGTCCACGTGGAGCCGGTTTCGGTCGGCATATTCCTGAAACGGGCGGGCACGTTCGCCGAATTGCGCCCGATGACCAAGTGGGTCGCCCTCTCATTTTCCCTGCCCCGTCCGGCCGGGCACGGGTCGATCAAGCGCAAGGTAGTCCAATACAACGGCCGTTATTACCACGTGGCCAATGTCAGCGGCCCCGATGACCTCGACGACGAACTCCTGACCTTGCTCACCGAGGCGTACTTCAGTTCCCCGGAGTGATGGAGCAAGGCGGAGCTTTCTCGTCACACGGGCTGTCACGGTCACACCGGCCTCGTAACCTTGAACAACGTGCTCCACCTGCACCGGTCATCACGGGCCGACCAACTCGTCGACGCTCTGGGAGACGTCCTTCTTCAGCCGCTGCCGGACCCGATGGCCCGCGAGGTGGTGGCTGTCCCGACCCGGGGTGTCGAACGCTGGCTGACCCAACGCCTCTCTCATCGGTTGGGGGCTAGTCGGGTGGGCGATGACGGCATTTCGGCCAACATCGATTTCCCGTTCCCGGGCACCTTGATCGCCAGTGCGTTGGCGGCGGCAGGCGGGCGCAATGGCCTGCCGCCGGTCCCGTCCCGGCCGGCCGGCGACCCATGGTCACCGGAACACGCCGTCTGGCCCTTGCTGGAACTGGTCGACGAGCACCTCCACGACCCGCTCATGCGCCCGCTGGCGGCGCACTTGAGGGCCGCCTCGCCCCCGGAGGCAGACGGCATCCCCCGCCGCTTCACTGCGGTGCGCCACCTCGCCGACCTGTACGACAACTACGCCGTCCACCGTCCCGCCATGCTCCTCGCCTGGGAACACGACCCGGGCGACGCCGCCCCTTCGACGCGGCGTGCCGATGTGATCTGGCAAGCAGAGTTGTGGCGTCTTCTGCGCCGGCGTCTGGGCGTGGCCAGCCCGGCCGAGCGCTTCGAGACGGCTCCTCCGGTCCTCGAGGAGAAGCCCGAGTTGCTCGACCTACCGCCGCGTATCTCCCTGTTCGGGTTGACCCGGTTGCCCTCCAGCTATCTGAAAGTGCTCATGGCCATCGCCGCCGGCCGCGAGGTGCACCTTTTCTTGCTCCATCCCTCCGACCGGCTGTGGGCGGAAGTGGAGTCGCACGCCCCCCACCCGCCGCCCGGTCTGCTCAGGCAAGACGACCCCACGGCCCGGCTGGCCCGGAACCCCCTGCTGCGCTCTTGGGGGCGCGACGCCCGTGAAATGCAACTCGTCCTGGCTGCGTACGGGGTTACCGGAGGCACTCACCGGCCCGTGGAGACGGAGGGGGCCATGACCCTGCTCGGGCGCATCCAGGCGGACGTTCGCGCCGACCGGCCACCGCCGGGCCCCGGGGCCCCCGGCGACGCCGAGGACCCGCGACCGGTACTGGACGAAGACGACGACAGCCTTCGGGTGCACTCGTGCCATGGGCGCGCCCGGCAGGTGGAAGTCGTGCGGGAGGCGGTCTTGCACCTCCTGGCCGACGACCCCACGCTCGAGCCCCGGGACGTAATAGTGATGTGCCCCGACATCGAGCTTTTCGCTCCCCTGGTCAGCGCCACTTTCGGGGCGGCCGGGGTGGCCGGGACGCCTGAGCTGCGGGCGCGCCTGGCCGACCGTTCGCTGCGCCAGACCAACCCGCTCCTGGCCGTCGCCGCCCACTTGCTCGAGCTGGCCGGGAGCAGGGTAACGGCCTCGGATGTCCTCGACTTCGCGTCACGAGAGCCGGTGTCCAGGCGCTTCGGCCTGGACGGCAGCCAAGAGGCTCTGTCCCGCGTGGAGCACTGGCTGGCTGGTACCGGCATCCGCTGGGGGCTCGACGCTTCTCACCGCCGGGCATGGAAACTGGGCCAGGTCGAAGCGGGGACGTGGCGGGCCGGCATCGACCGCCTCCTGCTCGGGGTGGCGATGGCAGAGGACGAGCGCCTTTTCGGCGGCGCGTTGCCCTTCGGCGACCTCTCCACCGACGACATCGCGCTGGCCGGCCGGGTGGCCGAGCTGGTCGAGCGCTTGACCGGCGTGCTCGACGAACTGGCCGGACCGCAAACAGCCCAGGCGTGGGCCAGAGCGCTGGCCGAGGGGACGGCCCGGCTGGCCGCTTCGGCGCCCGACGAAACCTGGCAGGACGAGCAACTCCACCGGGCCTTCGAAGAGATCGCCACCGAGCCACTCGGCCCTGGCCGGCCAGATGGGGAAGGCGACACCGGCGCCGGAAGTGGGGCCGGCGCCGGAAGTGGGGCCGGCGCCGGAAGTGGGGCTGGCGCCGGAAGTGGGACGGGGGCGAGTGCGGTCGAGCTCGACCTGTCCGAAGCCCGGGCGTTACTGGCGGACCGACTACGGGGCCGCCCCACCAGGGCCAACTTCCGGACCGGCGACATGACCATCTGCACATTGGTGCCCATGCGCTCGGTGCCTCATCGCGTCGTCTGCCTGCTGGGACTGGACGACGGGCTGTTCCCGCGGCGCCGCGACCAGGACGGGGACGACCTTTTGCTGACCAGGCCCGAAGTCGGCGACCGGGACGTCCCGAGCGAGGACCGTCAGCTGCTGCTCGACGCCCTGCTGGCGGCGACCGAGCACGTCATAATCACGTTCGAAGGACGAGACCAGCACCTCAACCAGCGCCGGCCGCCGGCCGTCCCCGTCGCCGAGCTCCTCGACGTAGTGGACAAGACCGTGCGCCACCCGGACCCGGGCCGAGCGGCGCGGGAGGCAGTGGTCGTGGACCATCCTCTGCAGGCGTTCAACCCGGCCAACTTCGCACCCGCTCACTTCCACAGGCAGGATGCCTGGCGGTTCGACGAGGCATACCTGGAGGGTGCCCGGGCCATCAGCCGGCCCCGGCGACCGAGGGGTACCTTTCTCGACGGCCCGCTCCCGCCGATGAGGGGGACGGTGGTCCAGCTGAGTTCGCTGGTGCGCTTCCTGGAGCACCCAGTGCGAGCATTCCTGCGCGAGCGGCTGGGCTTTTATGCCGCCGATATCCCCGAACCTCCGAACGACGCCCTGGTCGTGGAAATGGGCCCACTTGACCGCTGGGCACTGGGGGACCGGCTCCTCGAGGCCCGTCTGGGCGGCGCCGACCTGGACAAAGCCCTGATGGCCGAACGGGGCCGCGGCCTGCTGCCCCCCGGCGCCCTGGGCGAGGCCGCTCTGGCCGAAGTCAGGAGAGTCGTCGAGGCCCTGGTCGCCGAAGTGGACCGGCTGCCGTGCGCCTCGGCGGAGGTGGCGCCCATCGAAGTCAGCATCGCCTTACCGGGTGGCCGCATCCTGGCAGGGACAGTGCCCTCTGTGCGAGACGGTGTGGCCCTGCGCTGCACGTACTCGAAGCTCGGGCCAAAGCACCGCCTGCGCGCCTGGGCGCACTTCCTGGCCCTCAGCGCGTGCCACCCTGACCTGGCGCCGTCCGCCGTGACCATAGGCCAGGCGAAAGGGAGCTCAGTGAGCCGTCCCCGGGTCAGCGTTTATACCTTGGGGCCCCTGGCCGAGGACCCCTCAGCGCTCCGTTCGAAGTCCATCGAGCTGCTCGAGGTCCTGGTGGACCTCTACCTGCGAGGGATGCGGGAGCCGCTGCCGCTTTATTGCTCGGCTTCGGCGGCATGGGCATCGGCCCGCTGGCGAGACGAGGATCCTCGGGGGCCGGCCCGCGGGCTGTGGACGTCGAGTTCGGAGGAGTTCCCGGGCGAGGGCGCCGAAGCCGAGCACCTCACCATCTTCGGGGCCGCCGTCCCCTTCGAGGAGCTCCTGGAATGCCCTCCGGCCGGCGACGAAGCCGGCGACGGCTGGGACCCGGTGGAACCTAGCCGTTTCGGCCGCTTGGCCATGAGGTTATGGCGCCCGGTACTCAGGCACGAACGGCTGAAGGAGAGCTGACCGGTGAAAGGGGACGCCGGGCACTTCGATATTTGCGGACCGCTGCCGGGGCCGGGCGTGACCATCCTCGAGGCGAGTGCCGGCACCGGCAAGACGTTCACGATTGCCGGCCTGGTCACGCGGCTGGTGGCCGAAGAGGACGTACCCCTCTCCGAGATCCTGGCCGTCACCTTTACCCGGATGGCCACGGGCGAGCTGAGGGACCGGGTCCGGGAACGCCTCGTCACGGCCGAGCGGGGCCTCAGCCGCTGGCTCGACGCCGGGGAGCAGCCGTCTCCCGACGACGACGTGCTGAGGTTGATAGCCAGCGGTGGCACCAAAGTAATGGAGCTGCGCCGGCAGCGGTTGGCCGCCGCCCTGGCCGGTTTCGACGCGGCCACGATCACGACCACGCACGGCTTTTGCCACATGGTCCTGGCCGCTCTCGGGGTCTGGGGCGAGGTGGCGGCCGGCGCCACCTTGCTGGAAGACCCAACCGACCTGGTGGAAGAGGTTGTCGACGACCTCTTCGTCCGCCATGTTGTCCGGTCCGGGCAGCTGCCGTTCCGCCGGCGGCAGGCCCTGGAGGCAGGTATCAGCGCCATACGGACCCCCGACGCCCCCCTCCAACCCGCCGCCGACAGGACCGACGACAGTCCCGCCGGCCTCCGCCGGCGGCTCAGTGCCGCTGCCCGCGAAGAGCTGGGGCGGAGGTTGCTCGATGGCAACCTGCTTACGTACGACGACATCTTGTTGAGGTTGGCCAAGGCCCTTGATGACGAGGAACGGGGCCCGATGGCGGGCGAACGGTTACGAGGGCGCTATCGCGTGGTGCTGGTCGACGAGTTCCAGGACACGGACCCGCTGCAGTGGAGGATCGTCCGCCATGCCTTCGCCGACGGGAACACCAGGCTGGTCCTGATCGGTGACCCGAAGCAGGCGGTGTACTCGTTCCGGGGCGCGGACGTGTACGCCTACCTGGACGCAGCCAGGACGGCGGCGCCAAACCGCCGCTTTACCCTCGAAGAAAACTGGCGGTCCGACGCCGGGCTGCTCGAGGCGTACGACGCTCTGCTCATCCCGCTGCACCTCGGCCATCCCGAGATCGTGTACCGCCGTGCCTACGCCACTCCCGCCCACCGCCGGCCAGGGTTGCAAGATGCCCCGGTGCCGGCCCCGCTCAGGGTGCGCCTGGTTCAGAACGGCACCCCGGGCCTGGAGCGGACGTCCGGGACGGGGCTACTGCAGAAGGACGGGGCCGTGAAGTACGTGGCCGAGGACCTGGCCGGCGACGTCGTGGCCCTGTTGAAGTCAGGAGCAAAGCTGGTCAACTGGCGGGCAGAAGGGGATCCCGAGCAGCATCCTGGGGACGTCCGGCCCAGCGACATCGGCGTCCTCGTCCGCACCAACCGGCAAGCTTCCATTGTCCAAGCCTCATTGCTCAGGGCCGGGGTGCCGGTGGTCGTCGCCGGAGCGCTGAGCGTTCTTTCCACCCCCGCCGCCGGGGACTGGCTCAGGTTGCTGGAGGCACTGGAGCAGCCGACGACGCGGTCGCTCGCCGTCGCCGCCGCCCTGACCCCGTTTATCGGCATGACCGCCGGGGACCTGGCCCAGGCGGACGACAAGACGTGGGAAGAGCTGCACGCCCGCCTGCACCGGTGGGCCGCCCTCCTGCGCAGTACCAGCGTCGCCACGCTCTTCGACCACATCCGGGTGAGCGAACGGCTCCCGGCCCGATTGCTGGGCGAGGTGGACGGAGAACGACTGCTCACCGATATTGGCCACGTGGCCGAGCTGCTTTACGCCGAGGCCACCCAGGACCAGCTGGGCCTGGCCGCCCTCCGGGCATGGCTGGCCCGCCGGATCAGCGAGGCCGCCGGAGAGGCGGCGGAGGTGGAGCAGTACAGCCGCCGCCTGGACTCGGACTCTGACGCCGTGCAGATCCTGACGGTGCACCGGGCCAAAGGCCTCGAGTTCCCCGTCGTGTACTGCCCTTACCTGTGGGATTCCGCCGCACTTGGTAATAAAGGTGGGCCCGTCGTGTTCCACGACGCTCACGACAACGACCGGCGCAAGCTCGACGTTGGCGGAGACCCGGACGACCCGGTGTACTGGCAGCACTACCGCGCCTACCAGGCAGAAGAGCGGGGCGAGGACCTGCGCCACCTCTACGTGGCCCTCACCAGGGCCAAGCACCAGGCCGTGATCTGGTGGGCGGGGGCGAACAGCTGCCAGTACTCGGCTCTCGGGCGCCTCCTGCTGGCCAGGGGCCCGAGCGGCGACGTGAAGACAGAGATCAAAGCCAGCGAAGCCAAGGATGCGAGGGTCGAAGCCGAGCTCAGACGGAGGGCCTCGGCGGTCCCCGGGCTGATGAGTATCGAGCTGTGCGCCCGCCGCCCCACGGCGTCCGGCCGGCTGGCCGGCGTCAACGGCGACCCGCGCCGCTTGCGGGTGGCCCGCTTCGACCGCGCTCTCGACCTCGGGTGGCGACGCAGTTCCTATACGAGCATCACGGTTTCCGCCCACGAGGCCGGTCCCGCGGACCTGGTCAGCAGCGAGCCGGAACAGCCGGGGACGACTGACGAGCCCATGGCCCCGGTCGCAGGCGCAGCAGGAGAGGACGCCGGTACGCAACCGGCCGATGAACTGGCGGCCCGGGAAACGACCTCACTGCTTTCCGAGATGCCGGCCGGGGCTAGCTTCGGCACCTTTGTCCACAGGATCCTGGAGAATGTCGATTTCGCCGCCGGCGACCTCCGCCGGGAACTCCTGAACGCCGTCGACAAAGAGCGGGCCGGTTACGCCGAAGCGACGACGGGCGACCCGGTCCAGCTGGCCCATGGCCTCGAGGCCGCCCTTTCCGCTCCGCTGGGCGGGCAGGCCGCCGGCATGCGCCTACGTGACCTGACCCGGGCCGACCGGCTCGACGAGCTTGTCTTCGAGTTGCCCCTGGCGGGCGGGGACAGCCCGACGGGCGAAGTTCTGGTAGCCGACCTGGGCGACCTGTTCGCCCGGCACGTGCGACCAGGGGAACGGCTGGCGAATTACGCCGGCGACCTGTTGGCGCCCCAGTTGGCCGTCAACCTGCGGGGTTACCTGACGGGCAGCCTCGACCTGGTCTTCAGGTCGCACAGGGAAAATGGTGACGACCGCTTCTTCGTCGTCGACTACAAGACCAACTGGCTGGGTGCGGCCGGGGAAGGGTTGACCGCATGGCAC
>DATJUH010000240.1:0-3151 GCA_035502515.1 Acidimicrobiales bacterium | reverse complement strand
GTGAACGTGATGGCCAGGATGGAAAAGGGGGAAAGACCTTTTTCGCGCACCAGCCACGCAATTCGGTGCGTAAGGACGCGGGTTTTGCCGGAGCCGGCGCCGGCCACGACTAGCAGCGGGCCTTCCGGGTGGGTGACGGCGCTCAGCTGCGACGGGTTGAGCCCCTCCAGCAGGTCGCTATCGCGGGCGTAAGCACTATGGGTTTCGGCATCGCCGGGCTCGGGGCCGAGGGTTCCGGGCGCGGTGGGCTCGGGCCCCCCCGCCCTATCAGCGACGGTCTCACCAGCAACGCGCTCGCCGCCTGCAGGCGAGGCGCCAGTGGGGACCACATCTGGGGGCACGGCCCTGATGGCCACGGGCGCCGGACCTTGGCCGGCTGCCGGCGGCGTCAGTGGCCCATCCCGATGTGCTGCGAACGCTGAAGCGACTTTCCTTCCGTAAGCAGGGCCGGGGCCACCATGACCTCGGCTTTCTGGAACTCCTTCACGCTCCCGTAACCGCATGTGGCCATCGAAGTCCGGAGCGCACCGAACAGGTTATGACGGCCGTCATTCTCGTGAGCCGGACCGACGAGGATCTCGGCCAGCGTACCGCCAACTTCGGTTTTGACCCGGGCGCCACGAGGAAGAGTGGGGTGGAAAGTGGCCATGCCCCAGTGGTAACCATGGCCCGGCGCTTCGGCCGCCGCCGCCAGCGGCGACCCGAGCATTACCGCGTCGGCCCCACACACTATGGCCTTGGCGACGTCTCCCCCGGTTGCCATACCGCCGTCGGCGATGACGTGGACGTACACGCCGGTCTCGTCCAGGTGCTGGGCGCGGGCCGCTCGTGCATCGGCGATAGCGGTGGCCTGTGGCACCCCGATGCCGAGGACGCCCCGCGTGGTGCAGGCGTGCCCGGGGCCGACGCCGACCAGGACACCTACCGCTCCCGTGCGCATCAGGTGGAGCGCCGCCTGGTACGAAGCGCAGCCGCCGACGATCACCGGTATCTCGAACTCACGGATAAAACGCTTCAAGTTGAGTGGCTCGACAGTCTTGGACACGTGCTCGGCTGATACGACCGTGCCTTGCACGACGAACAGGTCGAGCTCAGCTTCGACCAGCGCCTTGGCGTACTGCGCGGTGCGCTGCGGGGTGAGCGACGCACACGTCACGACCCCCGCCTCCTTGATCTCCCGGATGCGGGCGGTGATCAGCTCGGGCTTGATGGGCTCGAGGTAAATCTGCTGCATACGCGCCGTCGCCTTGTCCGGGGCCAGCTGCGAGATCTCTTCGAAGTAGGGCTCCGGGTCCTCGTACCGGGTCCACAAACCCTCGAGGTTGAGGACCCCTACCCCTCCGAGCAGCCCGATCTGGATGGCGGTCGACGGGCTGATGACGCCGTCCATAGCCGCACCCATCAGCGGGAGCTCGAAACGAAAAGCGTCAATCTCCCAGGAGATGTCGACATCTTCGGGATCTCTCGTGCGCCGGCTCGGGACAATGGCTATGTCGTCGAACCCATATGCCCGCCGACCTGATTTGCCTTTGCCGATCTCGATTTCCACGGTCCCTACCTCTCACTGACGATTTGGAATTAAAACTGCTGAGAGCTGCGCGCCCGTTGCCGACGGCCGCGCCGGCTGCCTATCTCCATGTGGCTGTTTCCACGCACGGCCTTATGCCTACCAGTCTATTGGGGCGAGGGCCTCGGAACGGGTTACCGTCGGAGGCCGACCGGTAGTGCGGCGGAGCCAGATGTTGCGATCCGGAGCCTTGGAGGGCGGTCGCTTTTCTGAGGCGAGCAGCCGACGACCGCCGGCGAAGGCTGCTTGACCGCGGACCTGCCGGTGTGCCGCTAACGACAGGTCTCAGGCCCGCGACAAGCCGAGAGCTAAACGAGCAGGCCGGTCACCTGGTAACCGCTCGCTCTTATTGAGCGCGCCGTCCGGCGGCGCCGGCTGGCCCGTCGAGCGCTCGGTCGAGAGGAGGTAGAGATCTGCGCCGGGCGGGCCCGCGAGAGTGCCAATGTTAGGAGCGCCCTGCTGAACGGCGCTGGTGCTAGACGCCCCCGCCGCCCCCAAGGCGCCCTCCCCGGTGGCTGCCGCCGGCGCGGGAGCGCTGGCCCGCGCCAACTTGAGCTCGTGCCGCTTCGTGATCGGCATCACCGGAGGCAGAGGCTGGTCGTCCCGGTTGGACGGCGGGGCCAGCGAACCAGAACAGCGCGTGCAGGAGCTACGTTCAGGAGCGTTGACTACACCGCAGCGGGGACAGATCATGTCTCGCCAGGGTACCCGCCAGACGGCCGCCAGCGTCCTTTGAGCCGCTACGACATTCTCCGGGCCAGCACAAGGCCAAGCAGTTCGGTGAGCAACCGCCCCGTCGCGCCCCAAACTATGTCCTCGTCGAGGCGAAAAAAGGGGACAGCCCGGTAAGGCGTGAGCCCCGACGCGGCTCCTCCCGACCGGTCGGGAAGGGGCCAGAGCTCTTCGTGGTAGACGCCGTCGCTGGCCAGGCGGGCCAGGGGCACCCAGAAGACCATCTCGACCTCGCCGGGGTTGACCACGAAGGCCGGCCTGTCCGCCAGCGGGCTGTGGAAGCGGGCCACGAAACAGTGCACCAGGGCGGGGCTGCGCACCCTTGTGAGTGGAGTCAAATGGCCGATTACCTCGACCGCTGCAGCCTCTATGCCGATCTCTTCGTTCGCTTCTCGCAGGGCGGCCTGAAGAGGCCGTTCGTCCGGCTGCAGGCGGCCGCCCGGGAAAGAGACCTCGCCGCTGTGCGAGCGCAAGTGGGCCGACCGGCGGGTGAGCACCACGTTGGTTTCCCCTTCGCGGTCGAACAAGAGGCACACCACCGCAGCCGGGCCTGAACCGGCTCCCTCGGGCAGTTCGGAAGGCGTAACCCGCCGCCCAGCCGCCTCGATCGCTTCTAGCCGCCGGTCGGGCCGGCCGGCAGCCAGCGCCCGGACGACTTCATCGACCGTGATGGCCCGACGGCGGTCTTGAGGCAGGTCCGACCAGGGCGGCGGGACGCCCGGCAGAGCGCCGGCGGGCCGCGGTATCTGCTGCCGCGGGGTCTGTGCCCTGGCAGCCATGCGCAAGCTGCTGGTTCAGACGACGGGGGACCAGGAAGCCGTCTCGGTCCCCGGCGCCTCGACCGTCTCCTCC
>DATJUH010000239.1:0-16649 GCA_035502515.1 Acidimicrobiales bacterium | reverse complement strand
CGGCGGCGAGCTGAGACTGCCGACACCTGACTTCCGAACGTGGGTGCCCGGATGCGCTTGTCTTCCCACAATTCGAGCAAATGGCTTGCTCGACTCGCCGCGACGTTCTGGGGTGCTCTGATCGCTACAGGCGTTGGTTTGGCCATAGTGGCCGGGCCGGGAGCGGCCGCTGACGCTGACACCACGCCCTTGCCGACGGCTGTTTTGCCACCGTCCTCAGTGGTTACCACTACTACTGCGGCTACAACCACCAGCACTACCGCCGTGACGACGACGCCGAGCGTGACAACCACAGTGCCCACGTCCTCGCAGGCGACGACGACAACAACAACAACCACGACGACCCCGGCTACCAGCAGTACGACCACGTCGACGACGACACCGCCATCGACCACTTCGGGCTCTTCGACCTCGACCACTACCCCGCTCCCGACGGGCGAGCAGACCACCACCAGCAGCCTGTCCACGACCAGCACCACCGCGGCGCACACACCATCAGGCGGCGTACCGACCACCACCTCTACAAGCACTTCTTCAGGGGCCTCATCGCCTGAGACACCACCGAGGCCAAAAACACCCCCGAGGACAGTGAGCGGCACAACCACGGTGCCCAGCTCGACCACGTCGACCACCGTTCCGCACGTGGTTAAACCCACCCGGCGGACAACGCCGCTGAACTCGGGAACGTCCACGCCTTCGACTACTTCGACGGCATCCACTGTCGTCTCTTCATCGACCAGTAGCACCACTGCGACCACGGCAACTGCGTCGACCACGTCGACGACGGCACCCACTTCGACCACGTCGCGCAGCACGACCACGACAACCACGGCTCCGACCACGACGACCACTGCCCGCCGGCCCGATACGACCACTACCACCAGACCTCACACGACGTCGACTACCCGGCAATCGCCGCCGGGGGTGTCGGCAACGCCCGTCGTATCCGCGCCGAGCCATGCCAAGGCCGGGCAGCGCCTTTCCGTGAGCGGTGCTGGTTTCAGCCCCGACAGCCAGGTCAAGATCGTCGTTGACGACCCCAAGCGGATGGTGGTGGGCTCCGCCGTCATCGGTTCGGACGGCAAGTTCCAGACTTCAGTGGTTGTCCCCCGCGCCCAACCCGGCCAGCTCAAGATCCAGGTCATGGGCACTTCTTCATCGGGCCGGCCGGCTTCGCTGGACCAGCCGGTGCTGGTCCTTGCTGATGCCACTCACCCGGCAGCCGCAGATAACGACCGGCACGTGACCGAGGCCGTGCTCATCGCCCTTTCGATTGCCATACCCCTCGCTACTTGGCTCGTGCTCGAGTTGTTGGGATGGCGGCACCGGCGGTTCGGAGGCGGGGGCCTCTAACTGCTCCCGGGCGGCAGGAGGGCCGCCACGCGGGCGTCTTCCACGTCGGAGGGGTAAGTGCGCAAGGCGAGGAGCAGGACGGCGCCGGCGGTGACGAGCGCCACGAGCATCACCAGGAAAGAGCTTTGCAAGCCGGCCCGTCCCCCGCCGGACAGCCGGTCCCCGGCGAACCCGAAGGCGAACGGCCCGAGAGCGTCACCCACCTGCCTTAAGACACCCTGGATGCCTTCGGCTCGCCCCCAAAGGCCGGGCGGCATCACCTGAAGACGACCGGCACTGATGGGGGGGATCGCCGCGGCCAGCCCGAAAGCGCCAACGGTCATCAACGGCAAACCCACCGCATAAGAACGGCTCACAATGGCGGGGACAAACGCCACAGACGCACTGAGCAGGGCGATGGCGGCGACGAGGACGCGACCAGCGGGGTGGTACCTCTCCAGGAAGTCGCCGAGCCTTCCCGAGACGAGCACACCGGCCAGCCCACCCGTACCGACAAGCAGGAACATCGCCGTAGCCACCGCCTGGCTCACGTGGTACTGATCACCGGCGTACTCCACCCCGAACGTCCGCAGCCCCGCGAAATAGAAGTAGGAGCAGGCGCCCGAAAACACGAAAATTACGAACGTCGGCACGGAGAGCACGTACAGCACTGTGCGCCGGAGGCTGAGCCGGCGCCAGCTCGCCAGGACCTCCTCACTGGGTACCTCCTCGGTGGGTACCTCGTCACTGGGCATCTCCTCACTGGGTACCTCATCACTGGGTACCTCATCACTGGGCACCTCCTGGTTGGGCACGTCCTGGTTGGCGACGTCGCTCACGCTGTCGCCGAGGACCCCCTCGACGGACCCTTCGGCACCCGGTGCCCTCTCGTTGGCCATTTCACGGCTCGGCCCGATGGATGGGCGGCTGACCGTCCTTCCCCTCAGCGGTTCCGGCAGCCGCCAGAGGAACCATGTCAATACAAAGGCCGGAGGGGCGAGAGCAATAAAGGAAGCTCTCCAGCTCACGGCGGCCAGCTCTCCCGCCACGGCGAAACCGGCGCCGGCGCCCACCAGCTCGCCCGCGAGCACCGTCCCGTACGAGCGGCCCCGCCGGCTCTCATGGAACGTGTCCCCGAGCAGTGAGGCCACCGCCGGCCCGGCCGCTCCCGTCAGCGCACCGAGAGCGACACGCGTGACGAACAAGAACGCGAACGAGCCCGCCAGCGAAGACGCTACCGTGGCGGCCCCGGCCAGGAGAGCCGATATGGCCAGCAGCCTGGTGCGGTCCCACCGGTCGACGAGGATCCCGAAGGGCACCGTGGCAACGGCCGCCGCCGCCGTAGCCGAACTGGCCAGGACCCCGATCGCCGTGTTATCGACGCCGAAGGCGCGGCGCACTTCAGGCGCAATGGCCCCGATGGTGGCGGCGTTCGCCGAAGCAAGGGCCAGAGTGGCGGCCAGCAGCGTCAGGGCCCGCCGCTCGGGACGGCTGTAGCTCTGGCCCAAAGCGGTTTGGAGAGCTACCCGAGAGAGGCGGCGGCCACTCGCTCGTTTCCCAGGTCCGCGATCTCCCTCACACGACACCGTCTAGAAGACTTCCGGAGCGAGCGGCCGCCGCCTCTTCGTCACCTTGTTCTCGAAGCTGCTCTGACAACCGGTTCACCGTGGACGCGTAACTCTGGCCGGCCATCTTCGGAGGCCCCACGCGAACGGTCGGCCTGCATTCATCCTCCAAGCGGTCCCTTCCTGGACCCTACTGGCCTCTCCTGCCTTGAAGCGGCTGCCCCGGTCGCGGCGTTGAAAGGGACCGCACGAAGCGCGGCACGAAGCGCGGCACGAAGCGTGGCATCACGAGTGGCTCGTAGCCACTTTGGCAGCCGGTTACGCGATCATGGGCCTATGGGAGTTCGAGAGGACTGTCGCCACTACATCCAGCGCAGCACCGGCGGAGGCGACCTCCTCCAGCGCTGCCGGCTGGGGGCGGCGGAGGAAGGGCCGTTCTCTTGCCCGGACGGGTGCCTGTTCTTCGAGCCCAGAGTGCTGTCGACGGCCGGCTGGGCGCAAGAGGCGGACGAGCCGATGTCCAACACTGCGTGGGGCATCGCCGGCCTGCCCTCGCCTCCCGGCCGCGGTACGTCGTCGTCCAGCCGGGCGGGCAAGAACAAGAAGAAGGGCCGCAAACCTCGCTGAGCTACTGAGCGCGGCAGAGGGGGCGGTTTTTCACCCGTCTCCAAGTGCCCGGCTAGCTCAGCCCTCGACCGGCCCTCCGAGCCAGTCCACCTTGACCCCGGTAGAGGTCAACCAGGCAATGGCCGAGTCGAGCGCCTCCCGGCTCCCGGACAGCTCGCATACGATCCAGCCCGTAGTGTCCTCGACGTTGGCCCGCCTTATGTTGGCGGTGACCCCATGGTCAAGGGCGAGCCTGGAGATGACCGGTTGGCCGACGAGGTCCTCCGGGAACGTCAGCCGGGCGCGCACGGACGCGGACGTCATCCTGGATCGCCCTGTCGACGGCCGACGAGACTGTGCCCGCCGGTTGGCACCCGGGCCGTGACCAGGGCGGCGTTGAGGTTGCCGGAACGGAGGCCTTCTAGGTCGAGCGTAACGTAACGGTACCCGGCCGCTTGCACGGCGCGGACGACTTCGTCGCGAAGCTCGAGGGCCCGTCCCAGTTCGGCCAGGGGCAGTTCCACCCGGGCCAGCTCGCCGTAGTGGCGCACCCGTATCGCCCGGAAGCCGAGCGCCCCGAGACCGGCTTCGGCTTGCGAGACGGCGCTCAGCGTGCCCACGGTCACCTGGGTCCCGTACGGCAGACGCGATGCCAGGCAGGCGGCGGCTGGCTTATCCCATGTGCGAAGGCCTAGAGCCTGAGAGGTGTCCCGGACGTCGGCCTTGGTGAAACCGGCCTCGACCAGCGGGAACAGGGCGCCGGCATCCCGAGCGGCCGCTTGCCCCGGGCGGTAGTCGCCGAGGTCGTCGAGGTTGACACCGAGCAGGATGTGCGCCTGCGCCGCAGCGCCACTGGAAGCGGCCCCGAAGGAGGCAGCCACCGGAGCCAGACAGCGCATGAGCTCGTCTTTGCAGTGCCAGCACCGGTCGGCGCCGTTGGCCCTGTACTCGGGCCTGGCGTCTTCGTGGGTGTCGACCTCCTGGTAGTTGAGGTCCCACTCGGTGGCCAGGGAACGGCAGTCAGCCAGCTCGGACGGGGCCAACGAGGCCGAGACCGCCGTCACGGCGAGGGCGCCCTCGGGGCCAAGGACCGAATGGGCCATGAAAGCCAGGAGGGCGGAGTCGACGCCTCCGCTGAACGCCACCACGACAGGGCTGAGGTCCCGGAGCCGCTCCCGCAGCCCCTCCAGGTCACCCACCGAGCTGGCCATCCGCTCGAGCGGTGACCGTCTCACCTGGGCCAGATCCTCGCGTGCCAAATCCTCGGATGCCAGATCCTCGGATGCCCGTCATTGCGAGACGCCGCACAGGCTGAGCACTTCCTCGACGGGGGCGACAACGCCGGTATAGAACGGCCCGAACTCGGCATAGCGAGCGGACACTTCGTCGAAGCGCATTTTGTACACGCACTGCTTCAGGTCGTCGGGAGCGGTGGCAAAGAGCGTCACACCCCACTCGAAGTCGTCGATGCCAGTGGACCCCGTGACGAGCTGCAGTACACGCCCGGTGAACTTCCGGCCCGTAACGCCATGCTCACGCATGAGGGCCTCCCGGCGCTCGTAATCGAGGCGGTACCAGTTGTCTTCGCCGTCACGGCGCTTTGACATCGGGTAGAAGCAGATCGCCCTCTTGCCGGATGGCGGCAACGTGGGGTGAAGGCGGGGGTCGAGGCGCTCGGCCGGGATCCCGCGGGCGTACTCGGAGACCTCCGTCAACGACACATAGGAGGCGCTGAGCTCGAGGCCCGGGTGCACGACCGCACTTTGGGTCCGGCGCAACGCCACCAGGTCCGGGCCGACGACCATAACGCCGAGGTCGGCCTTGTGGCCCAGGATGGCGAAGCAGACGACCTGCTGCCCAACCTCTTCGGCGGCTTTCACCGCCCGTGTGATCGCCTCGCCGTCCGTGCTCGGCGTGACCTTGCAGAACAAATGCAGGACTCCCCAGCCCTCGTCGGGCACAAGCGGCACCGTCATCGGCAACATGCTACGGCGGGCCCGGCACGACGCGCAGGCTGGCCCCTGCCGCCGAGTTGGAGGGCCGCCGCGTCCCAAGCCGAAGCGCGCCGTATTTGTGAGGGTTGGCCCGCATTGGGAGCAAGATGATAAGGCGATGGCCAGCGAGGGCGTGAAGCAGGGGCCGGGCTCGGCGCGGCGCGTCATGACCTCCGTGATGAAGCGGGCCAACCGCAGGCTGGACTATTCCCTGGGGGGACCGCTGCGGGTACGAGTGATCGTCGTACTGGCCTGCGTGCTGGCACTGTCGAGTGCGGACAGCGCCACGGTAGGCGCCTCTGCCATCGCCCTCCGGCACAGTCTCAAGATCGACAACACCGACATTGGCCTGTTGGTGGCCGTTTCAGCGGGAGTGGCCGCCGTGTTCTCTCTTCCCTTCGGCATCCTGGCGGACCGCGTCCAGCGCACCCCGATGCTGGCCATCGCCATCGTGACATGGGGGGCGGCCATGGTCTGGAGCGCAACGACGAGTTCGTTCGGACGGTTACTGGTGGCCCGATTGGCGTTGGGGGCGGTCACGGCCGCAGCTGGACCTATAGTCGCCTCGCTGGTCGGTGACTGGTTCAATGGCCACGAGCGAGGCCAGATTTATAGCTACATCTTGACTGGTGAGCTGCTGGGGGCCGGGATCGGGTTCGTGGTAACCGGTGATATCTCGTCTATTTCGTGGCGAGCGGCGTTCCTCATCCTGGCGCTGCCGGCGTTCGTGCTGGCCTGGTTCGTCTGGCGGCTCCCAGAGCCTGAACGCGGCACCGCGGGCGAGCTATCGCCGGACCCCGGGACCCGGCCCGCATTGAATGCCGACCCGGAAGAGGAAAAAAAGGCGGAAGCGGCGCCGGGCAAGACCGACGCTCAACAACTGGCGCTGGACCGGGGAATTCAGCCCGACGAACACCTCCTGGAAATGGCCAACCCGAAGATGAGGATTATTGCCGCCATCCGTTACGTCCTCGCCGTCCGCACCAATGTGGCGCTGATCGTGTCGGGAGCGTGCGCTTACTTTTTCCTTGCCGGCGTACAAACCTTCGCCCCCGAGTTCGTATCTATGCAGTACCGGACCAGCCAAGTGGTAGCAAACCTTCTCCTGCTCGTCCTTGGGGTCGGGGCCGTGGGCGGCATATTGATCGGAGGGCCGCTCGGTGACCTTTTGCTCCATCGAGGCCGCATCAGTGGCCGGGTGCTCGTGGCCGCCGTCGCCGCCTGCATGAGCGCTGTCCTGTTCATCCCTGCCCTCCTGACGCGGAGCGCGCTCGGAGCACTTCCCTACCTCGTAATTGGTGCCGGCGCCTTGACGGCTCAAAACCCGCCCATCGACGCGGCCAGACTCGACATCATGCCCTCATGGTTATGGGGGCGGTCCGAGGGCATCCAGACATTTCTCCGCTCCGGTGGGCAATCCCTGGCGCCTTTGCTGTTCGGAACTCTTTCGGATGAGGTTTTCGGCGGGGGCAGGACGGGTTTGCAATATACATTTCTGGTCATGCTCGTGCCGCTGGCGGCGAGCGCAGGTGTGCTTTTCTGGGCGGCAAAGCGTTATCCGACAGACGTCGCCACTGCGGGCCTCGTCACCGGCCCCGCCGATGCCCCGGGCCCAGCGGCAGACGGCCCAGAAACAGACGGCCCAGAAACAGACGGCCCAGAACCAGACAGCTCAGGCACATCGGCGCTGAACACCTCAGGCCCCGCCCCGGAGGCACTGGAGCCGGGGGGCTCGGGAACAACCGGCCCACAGCCCGAGGGCCTCGACGCCACGGGCCCGGCAATAACTGGTCCAGTAGCGAACCTCGAGGCAAATGATCGAGGGAAAACCGCATCCGGGACGACCGGGACAACCGCGACAACCGCGGCCGAGCCGGCCCCGAAAAAACACTAGGAAAAGCGACAATCCAGCACTCGAAGGACATGAGAAAAGGCGCCCCGAGGGGCGCCCTTTCCTTTATTTCACCCCGTTTGTTACTGGTTCTTCGTGGAGAACCTGTAACCGCCGACCTTAGAAGTCGTCCATGCCTCCGCCCGGGGCACCGGCACCGACAGGCGCCTTTTCCTCGGGCTTATCGACGATCACGGCCTCGGTGGTGAGGAACAACCCGACGATCGAGGCGGCGTTCTGCAAAGCAGAGCGGGTTACCTTGACGGCGTCGATGACACCAGCCTTGAACATGTCCTCGTACTTGCCGGTGGCGGCGTTGAGCCCTTCGTTGAGCGGGAGGTTCCGGACCTTCTCGACCACAACCCCGCCCTCGAGGCCGGCGTTGACGGCAATCTGCTTGAGCGGCTCCTCGACCGCTCGGGCCACGATGCGAGCACCGACGGCCTCGTCACCCTCGAGCTTCTCGGCCTTGTCGAGCAAAGCCGCCTGCGAACGCAGCAGTGCCACGCCACCGCCGGGGACTACGCCTTCTTCGATGGCGGCCTTGGTGGTGGAAACGGCGTCCTCGATACGGTGCTTCTTTTCCTTGAGCTCGACTTCGGTGGCGGCGCCGACCTTGATGACGGCTACGCCCCCGGCCAGCTTGGCCAACCGCTCCTGCAGCTTTTCACGGTCATAGTCCGAGTCGGTGTTGTCGATCTCGTTTTTGATCTGGCTGATCCGGCCCTTGATGTCCGACTCGCTGCCGGCGCCTTCGACGACGGTCGTCTCGTCCTTGGTGACGACGATCTTGCGCGCCTTACCGAGCAGGTCGAGGGTGGCGTTCTCCAGCTTCAAGCCGACCTCGTCGGAGATCACCTGGCCGCCGGTCAGAATGGCCATGTCCTGCAGCATCGCCTTGCGGCGCTCGCCGAACCCAGGCGCCTTCACGGCCACGCTCTTGAACGTACCCCGGATCTTGTTGACGATCAGGGTGGCCAGGGCCTCACCCTCTACGTCCTCGGCGATGATCACGAGCGGGCGGCCCGCCTGGATCACTTTTTCGAGCAGCGGGAGGAGGTCCCGCACGGCCGAGATCTTGGCTCCGTAGAGAAGGATGTAGGGATCTTCCAGGACCGCTTCCATCCGCTCCGGGTCAGTTACGAAATGGGCGGAGATGTAGCCCTTGTCGAAGCGCATGCCTTCGACCAGCTCGAGGTCCATGCCGAAGGTCTGGGACTCTTCGACCGTGACCACGCCGTCTTTGCCGACCTTGTCGATGGCTTCGGAGATCAGCTCGCCGATCTCGGGGTCGGCGGCCGAGATGCCCGCCACCTGGGCGATCTGGCCCTTGGTCTCGGTCTCCTTGGCCAATTCCTTCAGGCTGCCGACGGCCGTGTCCACGGCGGACTCGATGCCCCGCCGCAGCGACATCGGGCTGGCCCCGGCAGCCACGTTGCGCAGGCCCTCACGGACCATCGCCCACGCCAGCACAGTGGCGGTCGTGGTCCCGTCGCCGGCCACGTCGTCGGTCTTCTTGGCCACCTCTTTTACGAGCTCGGCGCCCACCTTCTCGTATGGGTCCTCGAGCTCGATCTCCTTGGCAATCGAGACACCATCATTGGTGATAGTGGGGGCGCCCCACTTCTTTTCGAGCACCACATTGCGTCCCTTGGGGCCCAGCGTCACACGCACAGCGTCGGCTAGCTGGTTCATCCCCTTCTCGAGAGACCTGCGGGCTTGTTCATCAAAAGCAATCAGCTTGGGCATTCGGTCCTTTGCTCCCTCCGTTGGGCTGACCGGGTGGGTCCTTCGTTAGCACTCACACACGTCGAGTGCTAAGAGTACAGCGCAATCCCGGCCTCGCGCGCAAACTGAAGCTCCGCCCCGCCGGCAAGCCGGTCCTGGAGACAAGCCAGGGCCAGGACGGCCCGGACGCGACGGCCCGGACGCGACGGCCCGGACGCGACGGTCTGGACGGGGCCTAGTCTCGGCCGGGACTAGGAACCGCCGGCGACGGCCGGCACCACCGAAACGAGCGCCCCCGGGGCCACGGGCGTCCCGAGGCCGTCCAGGAACCTGATGTCCTCCTCACCCACGAAGACGTTCACGAACCGGCGCACGTTGCCGTTCTCGTCGAAGATGCGCTCGCCAAATCCCGGGTGGGCCGCATCGAGGGCCTTCAGCACCTCCCCCACCGTGGCGCCTTCGACTTCGACCTCGCCGGCCCCGCCGGCCAGCGGGCGGAGCTGGGTGGGAATGCGGACTTTTACGCTCATACCTGGCCCCGATCAGTCCCAGGCGAGAAGGATGTGGTCGCCGTAATTGTCATCACCGTCACTGCCAGTCTGCCACGTTGATGGCGGCCTGGAAGCTGTCGAGGTCGGGGGCGACGGTCGCTGTGGGGCCACATTGGGCGGCCACCGCGTCCAGAGTTTTCAAGCCGTTGCCGGTGATGAAGGCCACGACCCGTTCCTTGGGTTTGACCAGCCCGGCCCGGGCCAGTTTGGCCAACACCGCGACAGTCACGCCGCCGGCCGTCTCTGCGAATACCCCCTCGGTGCGGGCCAGCAGACGGATGCCCTCGACGATCTCGTCATCGGTCACCGCGGCCACCGCCCCGCCCGAGTTGCGCACTTCCTCCAGCGCGTAGGCCCCGTCGGCCGGGTTGCCAATGGCCAGCGACTTGGCGATGCCGGTCGGCTTCACGGGCCGGATTACGTCCGCGCCGGACTCGAAGGCGTCGGCCACTGGAGAGCAACCTGTGGCTTGAGCCCCCGATATGCGCACAGTGTGCTCGCCCTTGAGCAAGCCGACCTTGTAGAGCTCCCTGAACCCCTTGGCCACCTTGGTCAGCTGGCAGCCCGAGGCGATCGGGACGACGACATGGTCCGGAGCCGTCCACCCCAGCTGCTCGGCCACCTCGAAGGCCAGTGTCTTGGAACCCTCGGCGTAGTAACTGCGCACATTGACGTTGACGAACGCCCACGTCGGGTGCTCACTGGCCAGTTCGGCACAGAGCCGGTTGACGTCGTCGTAGTTTCCGGAGAGGGCCACGAGGAGACCTCCGAACACCGCCGTCGTCACCACCTTGGCCGTTTCCAGGTTGGCCGGGATGCAGACGACTGACTTCATCCCGGCGCGGGCCGCATGCGCCGCCACCGAGTTGGCCAGGTTGCCCGTCGAGGCGCAGGCGGCCACCTTGAACCCGAGCTCGCGTGCCCTGGTCAGGGCCACGGAAACTACCCGGTCCTTGAACGAACCGGTCGGGTTGACGGTGTCGTTTTTCAGCCACAGCTCCGATAGGCCCAACTCGGCCCCCAAACGGTCGGCCCGGAGGAGCGGCGTCATCCCGGCACCGAGGTCGACCGCCCCCTGAGGGCTGGCCGGTAACAGGTCGGCGTAGCGCCATATCGTCTTCGGGCCGGCTGCGATCCTCTCACGCGACACCGTCGACGCGATGGCCTCGTAGTCGTAGACCACCTCCAGAGGCCCGAAACACCACTCGCACACATGCAGCGCTTCGGCCGGATAGGTCCGGGCGCATTCACGGCAGCGGAGACCTTCGACGAATGGGCCTTCTCTCACGGCTTGCTCCTCTCATCGTCTCGGGCATTGGCACCATGTGCCGGGCTGCTCTTGGAGGCAGCCCGCCCCACTGGTTGCCGCGGCGTCAACGGGCCCGTCCCTCAGCCGCTCTGGATGATCGCCAACCATGTTACGGGCTTAAAGGCCGCCCCGCCAGCCGCTTAAGGGCGACCCACGAACCGGCAGTTCCCTCTTCCTGGGGACGGTGCTGCTCCCGGGGCGGAAGAAGCCCCCGACCGGACTTCCTGGTGGACGGAGGAGGGTGGAGTGTCGAGGGCGAAGTGTAGAGGCTGGAGGGGTCGAGGGCGCGGGCGTGCGGCCCAAGAACGCCTTCTCGGTGCAGCAGGTCAAACTGGTCGCGCTTTGGCGCGAAAATTGCATGAAAACGCCATAAATTACGTCTTTTGCACCAAGTTCGAGTATCGGCGCCCTAACGGGCGGACGTGAGCCACTCCCCCACGACCTCGGTGATGCAAGGCCCGGCTTCGTCAAAGGAGCGGTCGCGGCCGAAGCGCTCGACCATGGACACGAAGGGGATGGGAGCACCAGGCTCGCTGTCGCCCACCACCACGAGTACAGGGACACCAGCTTTGGCGGCGAGCTGGACCACCCCTCCCACCGCCTTGCCGGCGAAGCTTTGCTTGTCGAGGTACCCCTCGCCGGTGACCACCAGGTCGGCGGCGGCGATACGGTCGGCCAGGGACAGCTTCTCGGCGACCAGGTCAAACCCGGGGACCAGCTTCGCCCCGATGGCGGCCAACCCCCCGCCGAGGCCTCCCGCCGCTCCGCTGCCCTTGAGGGAGCGAACGTCCACCCCGAAACGCTCCTCGTAGACCTGGGCTACGCGTTCCAAGCGGCGCTTGAGCAGTTGGACCTGCGCCGGCGCGGCTCCCTTCTGAGGCGAAAAAATTGCGGCCGCGTCGAGGAAGGTCGTCTCGACGTCACAGGCCACGAGCAGCTCTGCGGCTGGACGTCGTCCATTGGGCGCAAGTACCTCTACGGCCCCCAGGCCCCCGTCCGTCGTTGCGGAACCGCCCATCCCGATCAGCACCTGCTTCGCCCCCGCCCGGGCCGCCGCGGCGATTACCTGGCCCACGCCGGCAGTGCTGGCGGCCATAGGGTCGTTGTTCTCCGCCCCCCCGATGGTGGCCAGGCCGATCGCCAGGGCAGATTCGACCACGGCCACAGCTCGGCCAGGTTGGTCAACGTCGTGCCCGAGGACCCAGGGGACCTGTAATGGCCGACCGAGGGGCCCGCTGGCGCGGGCCATCTGCGCGCTCCCGAAATCAGCGAAGACCTCGAGAAAGCCTTCTCCTCCATCGGAAACCGGCGCGACGTCACAGTCCCATCCCGCCCCGGCCGCCGCCGCGACAATGGCCGCCACCGCGTCCCGGGCCGAGAGCGTGCCACGGTACTTGTCGGGCGCGGCGACCAGGCGGGGCACGACTTACCGATTGCTTGCTTTGGCCGGTTGTGGTCCGGCTGGCTGGGCCTCGGACGGTTTGGCTGCGGCAAGCTGGGGCCCGGCGGGCCGATTACCGGCAGGTTGGGCTGGGACAGGTTGGGCTGGGACAGCTTGGGCTGGGGCGGCAGCGGTGCGCCGGCGCACGTAGACGTAGCTGGGCCCGTTGTCGCTGGGGTCCTCGGACCTGATATCGCCGGTCCAGGCCCGGTCAAAGCCCGCCTTCTCGAGTGCCCGCCATGACCGCCGGTTGTCCTGCTGAACGGCCGCCACGACCTCGAGGACGCCGGGGTAGCACTGCCAGGCCATCTCCGTGAGGCTATCGATGATCTGCGGGCCCAGTCCCTTTCCTATGGCCCCCTCGTCTCCGATCAGGTAGTCGATCCCGGCGGCATCGTCATACGCCCCGGCCGAGGCCAACGCCCGTTTCCAGTCCGGGTTGTCATCGAGCAAGTAAAGCTGGACAAAGGCCACCGGGCTGCCGTCCCGCTCGACGATAAGCATCTGCGTACGGTCGGTCCCGTCCACGGAGGGGCCGTATCGGCGTTCGATCGATTCGGGGTCGTAGTCTTCTCGCCACCACGGTTCTACGTGAGGCTGCGAAAGCCATTGCGACAGCAACGCAAAATCTTCCCGCCGTAGCGGTCGCAAGCTCAGCGCCACAGCGACGACGTTACCGCCACGCCAAGGCGCTGCCGGCCCTCGGCCCCGCCGGCCGTTGGCCCCCGACGGGAGGGCAGCCGGCCAAACGCCCGGCAACGCTGCCGACGTTGCTGCTGCGAGTACCGGCTACTGGCAGTGAAGGCGAGCGGACGCCTGCCCGTTGAACGAGGTCGGCTCGAGCGTAGACCGCACCACTCGGAGCTGGACCGGGTCCGGGTGGGATCGCCGGCGCCCAAGCAGTAGAGACGTGAGGCTCCTCAGGCTACGAGGCCGCTGACGAGGAAGCTCGTGGAGGTGACGGGTACCCGTAAACGCCCGCCGGATGTCGTCTTCGCGAGCCTGTGCAAGCGCCCGGAGTGCGTATGGGTTAGTCATGAGGACAGCATCGCCGGGCTTTAGGACAGTTCCCGTCCTCAATGTGGAACAAAATCGTGGTGTGGCAGATACCGCCGGCCGGCTATTGCAGCTGCTCGCGTTGCTCCAGAGACGCCCCTCCTGGTCCGGCCAGGAGCTCGCCAACCGGCTCGGCGTCGACAGCCGCACCGTCCGGCGCGACGTCGACCGGGTCCGCAACCTCGGCTACCGCATCGACAGTACCCCGGGCACAGCCGGCGGTTATCGGCTCGGCGTCGGCACAGACATGCCACCGCTCCTCCTCGACGAGGACGAGGCCATGGCCGTGGCGGTGCTCCTGGGTGTTTCCGCCGGGGTGGCGGTACCCGGGATCGAGCGGGCCACCCTGGCCACCCTAGCCAGGGTCGACAGGCTCCTGCCGCCTCGCCTGCAACGCCAGGTGAAGGCGCTGCGAGCCGCAACCGTCCCCCTAATGGGGCATGTGGATACAGTCCCCGCAGCGCAACTGGCCGCCCTGGCCCAAGGCTGCGAAGCCCATGAACTCGTTTCTTTCGGGTACAGCTCTCGTGAGGGGAAAACGAGCACCCGGCGGGTTGAACCTCACCGGCTGGTTGCTACTGACCGCCGCTGGTACCTCGTCGCCTACGACCTGGACCGACGTGACTGGCGTACGTTCCGGGTGGACCGGGCCAAGGCGGTCCGCCTCACAGGCCACACGTTCACTCCGAGACCGCTGGCGGACCCGGGCCGTCTGGTCGCTGAGGCGATTACCACCACGGGCTACCACTATCGAGCGGTGGTGAGGTTCGACACACCGGCTGATGAAGTCTCCAAACGGGTGCCGCCGCACATCGGTTCGGTCGAGGACAACGGTGGCTCCGCGACCTTGAAGATGGGCGTGGATGACGCCATATGGCTGACCGGGTACCTCATCGAGTTGGGGCTCCCGTTCGAGGTGATCGACCCACCCGAGCTGCGCGCAGGAGTGCTGTCAATCGCTCAACAGGTGGCCCGTGCCCACGGCGTCCCGGTGAGCACCGAGGCCGCTCCCGGCTGTTAGCTGTAACCGGTGGGAACCTGGCCCGAGATGTCTTGCCCAACAACGACGATGAGATCGGCGAGGTGCAACATGCTCGGCGGAACGGCGGTGCTATTGGTTGCGGTAAGTGTCTCCACTTGGGCCGGCCCCACGCCGACAATGCCCGCCACTTGATAGGCGTTCGTGCTCTTGGCGGTGCCCTGCGCAATCAAGATCTCTGACGTCTTTACGGTATTTATGGCGGCATTATTTGGCGCCAGGGTGTCATATCCTTCCTTGGAAAGCTTCATCTGGAAGTAGAGAGCAGCGTGCGGCGTCGTCCACCCGTTCAAGACGAGCACGGTGACCGACGACGCGGGCACCGTGGTGGTGGTCGTCGAAGAAGTGGGCACAGTTGTCGTCGTGGTGCTGGTAGTTGTGGTCCTCGCTCCCGCCACCGTCGTAGTGGTCGATGTACCACTGCTTGTTGTGGCGGCCGTACTACCAGGTGTGCTCATGCGGGCCAGGACCAGAACTCCGATGGCAACAACCACGACCACTACCAGGATGGCTCGAATGGGCTGTGACGTCCTTGGCGGCCGGGGCGGGCCACCGGCGCCGCCCGGATCGCCGGGATCACCAGAGGGGAACTGGGTGCTCACTTACCCCGCCGGCCGCTAGCGGGCGGCGCCCCCATCAGTGCCCAACGCCGGCGCTCCTTGGCCCGCCTGACACGGCGCACAACCAGCGGGTCGTAGGCCTCAGCGTCCTTGTTCGCAAGCAGCTCTCCCAGCAGCTGGTTATAACGCGACAGCGACATGCGAAGCCGTGCTCTGACGACCTCGGTCTTGCTCCGGCCATCGAGCCACCAATTGCGTTCGACGTCGAGGACGGCCCGGTCACGATCGCAGAGTGCCATTCGGCTAACCCTGCCACCTGGGAAGGTTGCAATCAAGGAACCTAGCTTATGGGCGGGCCCGATGGCGGGCGCAAGAGAGGCACGGATACTCGTGGCGTTCGCTGTCCCGATCGGGCATGCTTTTCGTGCACAATTGTGCCAGAAGGCCCGGGTAGCTCAACGGTAGAGCACCTGCCTTGTAATCAGGCGACAGGAGTTCGATTCTCCTCCCGGGCTCCACCGAAAGGGCAGTTCAGAAGGCATATATGGCGGAATTGGCGACTGAGCACTGTTGGCTCATGCGCGCTACGTGCGCGATCGTGCGCGATCGTGCGCGAGCCATTAGTCTTTCCACATACCTCGGCGACGCCACTTCGGAAGCGTGCGGAAGCTTCCTTCCGGCAGATATCAGGCGAGCTATTGGCATGAGGGGCAGAGGCACATCGCTCCTGACACTTACGCCTCGAAGACCGACGCTCAAGTGTGGTTGTCCGCGAAGGAGACCGATATCAACCGCGGTCAGTGGGTCGACCCCAGAGCGGGTCGTGTCACGTTCAGCGAATACGCCACTGGATGGGCCGATTGCCAAGGTCAACTCCGGCCCAGGACGCTGGAAATGTACAACTACCTGCTGAGGGATTACTTGTTGCCGGTGCTCGGTGATATATCCCTGTCGGCGATCACCGTGTCGACGGTGATCGCATGGCATCAAAAGCTCGTCATCGAACGCCCGAAGATGGCGCCGAAGGCTTACCGGCTGCTTGCCCAGGTCATGAAGGCCGCCGCCACTGACGGCTACATCGTCAAGTCCCCTGTGGCCGTCAAGGGAGCGTCGGGAGAACGAGTGGTCAAGCGACCCATCCCGACGGTTGCCGAGGTCGACGCACTCGCCGAGGCTGTTCCCGACCGTTTCAAGGCAATGGTGTTATTTGCTTCATGGTGCGCACTTCGGTTCGGGGAACTGGCGGCGCTACGCCGCCAGCAGGTCGACCTCCTCCACGGGGAGGTCGTTGTCACCGAAGCCGTCACCGAGCTCGCCAACGGCGACCGCTTCGTCGGGCCTCCCAAAACTGAAGCCGGGCGGCGGGCCGTTGCAATCCCTCCGAACGTGCTGCCCGCGGTCGAAGCTCATCTGGCCGCGATCGGGTCGCACCCGCTTGCGTTGCTCTTCCCCGGGTCAGACGGCGCCTACCTGCGCCGCGGCCACTTCTACCACCAGGTGTGGACTCCAGCGCTGCACGCAACCGGGCTCTGTTTCCGGTTTCACGACCTCCGTCACGCTGGGCTCACGTGGGCTGC
>DATJUH010000238.1:0-11811 GCA_035502515.1 Acidimicrobiales bacterium | reverse complement strand
TGCTCGATCATGAGACTATGGGCACCGGCCAGCTGAGGGACCACAATTTTGTCCTGGTTGACCACGACTTGGTGCTGCGGCCGATGACCGAGGGTGACTGGGACGTGGTGCTGGAATGGGCTGACGACCCCGAGGTGTTGTGGTTCAGCGAGGCCGACAACGTCGAGCACCGCACCCGGGAAGAGCACCAGGCGGTATACCGGGCCGTCTCTCACACCCCGGCTGACGTGTTCATCTTCGAGGTCAACGGCACTCCTATGGGCGACGGGTGGGTGCAGCGGATGAACCTGGCCCGCGTCTTAGACGCCAACCCCGGCAAGGACTGCCGCCGGGTGGACTTGCAGCTGGACCGGTCCTGGTGGGGGAAAGGTATAGGCACGCGGGCCATCCGGTTGCTGACGGCCCACGGCTTCGGCCACGGGGCCGACGTCATCTTTGCCGTCGACGTTGCTCCCGACAACTTCGCCAGCCAAGGCGCCTTCCAGGCCAACGGCTACAAGCTATGGGGCCAGGTGGGGCAACCTGCAGGTGCCAAAGTGCCCTACCGCTTCGACTTTTTGTGCCACGGGGGACCTTTGAGGCGCTAGCCAGGGCCAGGGCCCGTGCCCGGCGGGCATCGCCTCGGAAACCTGGCTAGCTCGTCATGGGCCGCCCGGTAGGCGGTCAACCCAGCGACGCTGACCAGAGGAGGGTCACCTGCCCCGGTCACGGCGTCGGCGGGCCACCGGGACCAGTCCTCCCCCAAAAATCGGTGTAGGGGCCTACTTCGTCGTGTTGGACCAAAAAGATCTCGACCATTGGTAGTCAGGGGCGCGGTGCCATTGCTGGCCCGTTTCCCCATTCTCCCCCCTTATGTGGCGTGCGGTTCTCCCGCATACAGCTCACCGACGGTCTTATTGACATGGTTACGCTGCCTTTGGGTAACGGACGGTGCCATGCAAGTGGTACAGGCCCTGGTCGTGCAACCAGGCGTTGTCCCAGCGGTCTGCCTGGCCGGCGCGCAGGTTGCGGCCCCGCTTCTTCACCATCAAGCTTCATGACGGGGTCGGCGAGTTTGGGTACCAACGACGACACCAACGCCATCGGCATCCCCGGCGGTTCCCCCAACTGGGGGACCCAATCGTCAACCGGGAGTTACACCGGTGCGATGGCCTCCCAAACCTGGTATTTCCAGCAAGTCGGTTACGTAGGACTTAATACTGAGGAAGTTGGGCTCCACGGCCACACCTGGGACGGCCAGCCCTTTGAGGCCACGATCTCCAGCTTGCTGCCGTCTACCGCATCGTCAACTACGACAATGGCACCTATACCTGCCTGGAGGGCTCCGGCAACGACCCCACTGCGGGCTCGATCGTGGACTCCTACGGCTGCAACCCGAACCAGGTCAACCAGACCAACCAGCTGTGGGTCGTCGGCAGCCCCGCCGATATGGCGCAGATTTTCAATGCCAGCGGGTCACTGGTCCCTAACTTGGTCGTTTCGGAGCCCTTTTCCAATTACCTGCAGACAGATGCGGCCAGCGGGTTGTCGGACTCGGTGATCGAGAACGTTGCCACCCTGGTCGCCGACGGTTGGGACACCACCACTGCGCCGGTGCTATCGGCCACCTATTCGAACCTGGCCGGTATCGACTCGGGGCTCGTCCTGCAAGCCCAGACGTTCCCGGTCGAGACCATGAACTCGACCTGGGATATCGAGCCGGCCTTCACCCCGCCCCCGTCCAACTCGTCTAACAACCCCTGCGCCGGGCTCAACGCGTACGCAGCGTTGCTCTGCGTGGGCTAAGACGGCTCGGCCAGTCCCTGCTACCGTCAGTCGTCGCTCCCGGCAAACCTTGCCGGGAGCGGCTTTCTGCCCTTGGAGCGGTCCTGCAGGCCGGCAGTGGTGGCCAGGTCATCCACCACTTACAGCGGGAGCAGCAGCACGAACGGAGAACCCCTACACTCTAAGGGGACCTTGTCTATGCATTTGGGCCTATATGCATTTGGGCCTATATGCATTTGGGCCTATATGCATTTGGGCCCATATGCATCGGGCAGGAGTCTCTGGCAGGAGGTGTGGTGGAGGACGTGTTCGTCGGCCGCAGGGCGGAGCTGGCCCGTTTCGGCGACGTCATGGCCCGGGTGCGACAAGGTCAGCCTTGGTTGCTGACCGTCGAGGGCGAGTCCGGCGTGGGTAAGTCGGCGCTGGCCAGACAGGGTGTGGCCTCGTCGCCCGGGGTCACCGTCTGGTGGGCAAGGGCCGACCAAAGCGAGCACGACCTCGAGTACGGGGTCGTCGGTCAACTATTCCGAACCCTGCAGAAGCAACTAGGGGCCGAAGACGCGCTGATGGCGGGAGATATTTCAAGTCCCAATCCTTTCGCCGTGGGTGCCCTCCTGCTCCGCCTTCTGGGCGAACAGTTAGCGGCGGGGCCAATCGCGGTCGTCCTCGACGACGTGCAGTGGGCGGACCGTCCTTCCGCGGAAGCGCTTGCTTTTGTGTTCCGTCGGTTAACGGTAGAACCGGTAGCTGTGATTGTGCTGGTGCGCGGGGAGCGCGACCAGCTGGACGAGCCCACCCAGCGGATGCTACTCAGCATGGCCAACCGTCAACACATCGCCATATCCGGTTTGGGATTGGACGATGTGGCGCCACTGGCCGACGCCCTGGGAGCCCCACCGCTCGATAGCCGCAGTATCGAGCGCTTGCACGTTCGCACCGGTGGGCACGCACTCTACTTGCAGACCATCCTCAGCGACCCCCAGGCCATGGAACGGGTCAACCTGGACGCTTCCGCAGTCCCGCCGTCGTTGGCGGCAGCCATCATGGACCAGCTAGCGGTCTTGCCCGCAGCCACCCGGTCGCTGGTAGAGATGCTGTCCGTCGTCAATGCCCCGATGCCTTCGGCCCTGATCGGGGAGTCCGCCGGGGTAGACGCACCGAGTGGAGCCGTCGAACCAGCCGTCGCGGCCGGGCTGGTGGACCTCTGGCAGCAAGACATGAGCCGCCAGGTCGCCATCCGTCACCGGTTGCAGCGCGACGCCGTGTACGTCGGCATAAGCAGCGCCAGGCAACGGGAACTGCACGCCCGGGCTGTCGCCCTCGTCGACGAGGCCAGCGCATGGGCTCACAGAGTGGCGTCTTTGGACCGTCCAGACGAGAGCGTGGCCAACGACTTGGAGCGTCTAGCGGGCGAGGACGCGCGCAACGGCCACTTCGCCCGGGCCGCCACCCGCTTGCAGTGGGCCGCCGGTATCTCTCCCCTCCCAGCGGACCGCGAACGCCGGATGCTGACGGCGGCCTTCCACCTCACGGTGGCGGAGGAAGCCCGGGTGGAAGCCCTCCGCCCCGCCGTGGAAGCCGCCGCCCCTTGTGCGCTGCGCAGTTGCATTTTGGCCACGATGGCCTACTCCACTGGCGAGGTGGCGGAGAGCGAACGGCAATTCAACGAAGCGTTAGCCCAGGCCCGGTCCCAACCTGGCGGCGAGCTGCTGGCGGCCATGACCGCCAACCGCCTGGCCGCGACTTACACAGTCCTCGGCCAGGGCGGGCGAGCGAAGGAGCTGGCGACGTGGGCGCTGGCCCAGGGGTGCCTGGGCCCGGCCGCCGTTGGACGGGGCCACGCCGTTGCCGCCATGGCCGTTTGCCAAACCGCCGGCCCGCTCCAGGCGCTGTCCGAGCTCGCCCACCTCGGCCCTGACCCGGCATTGGTCGAACCCGCTGAAGTCGACAGCCTGTGCTGGCGAGGGGTGTGCCGGTTCCTGGTCGGCGACCTCCAAGGCGCCATAAGCGACCTGAGCGGGGGGCTCCTGATGGTGCGCAAGGGGGCCACCATTACCTCGGGCCTCCGCGCCTACGCCAATCTGGCCCTGGTCCAGTACCTGGCCGGTAAATGGGACGATGCCCTGGTCACCGTCGAGCAAGGTTTCTCGGTGGCGGCCGTCCGCCCCCGCCGGCCCGAGCTGCCCCTGATGCACCTGGCCGCAACTTGCGTGGCGGCCGGCCGGGGCCTGGCTGATGAGGCCGAAGCCCACGCCAGCGCGGCCGAGGAAGTGGCCGCCAGCCTCAGGTACGGGCAGGAAATGGTGTACGCAGCCGTGGCCCGGGCCCTCTGCTGCCAGGCGGTGGGGGACTACCTGGGCATGGCCGACGCCCTTGGCCCCTGGCTGGACGACTCCGCCCTGGACGCCCGCAGCCGGCTCACCGCCGTCCTGTGGAGGCCACTGCTGGTCGAAGGGCTGGTCGGTTCCGGCCAATTGGGGCTCGCCGCCGATGCCCTCGAGCGTTTTCGGGCCGATGGTGCGGAGGTGGCCTACCTCCGGCCGGCGCTGGCCTGGCTGGAGGGATGGCTGGCCGAGCAGCGAGGGACGCTCGAAGCTGCGCTGGCCGTCTACGAGTTGGGCGAGCCCACGGCCAGTCCCGACAGCCCCGTGTACTCGGCTCGGCTGCTGCTGGCCCAGGGCCGGCTTCTGCGCCGCCTCGGCCAGCGCCGCCCCGCCCTGGAGCGCCTGCGGCGCGCCCGCCAGCTGTACACGGCCCTGCGCGCCGCCCCCTTCATCGCCCGGGCCGAAACAGAGCTGCTGGCGTGCGGGTTGCGCCAGCCGCCGGCGCAGCAACGCTCGGTGCTGGACATGACCACCCGGGAGTGCGAAGTAGCCCACCTAGTCGACCAGGACCTGACCAACGCGGAGATCGGGGCCGAGCTGTTCATCACGCCGAAGGCCGTCGAGTACCACCTGGGCAACCTCTACGCCAAGCTCGGGCTGAAAGGGCGCAAGGAGCTGCGCCGGTACCTGTTGGCCGCGCGCCAGCCCGCCCCGGCCTAAGCCGGGGCGGACGGTGACAAATGGCGCCCGAATGCGCCGAGGGGGCGGCCGGGAGCTTTAGGAACCGGCGGCGATGACGACCACCTTGTTGGACACTCCCGGGTTGAACTCGCTGTATTGGCCATAGCTGCTGTCGCCGGCGTAGGAGGCGTACAGGGTGTTCTTGCCCGGCACCAGCGGCGTGGCCAGGGTGGTGAGGGTGGCGTAGCCCTGAGTATTAGGGGCGGCGGACCCCTCGTCCACGCAGGCCGCCCCTGAAGAGGTATTGCCCTCGCAGCCGTTGTTGATGTCGTCGTAGAACTTGACCGAGCCGGCCGCGTAGGGGGACATCTGCGCCACTATCGAGGTGGGGGGTTGGCCGGACTTCAACACGGTGCCCGACACGGTCAGGTGCAGGCCCGGGTCGGCCTTGGCCACCTGGATGTAGACACCGTTGGAGTTATTGCCCAGGTAGTGGGCGTCGCCGGTGTAGGTGGCCCACATGTGCTCGGTGCCCACCAGCGGCGCGTACTTGAGCGAAGTGAGGGTGGCGATCCCGTGACGGATGGGGGCTGTCCCGGCCACCTGGTCCAAGCTGTTGTAGAAAGCGATGGAGCCGGTGGCGTCTACGGGCACGCTGGCCGTCAGAGTGACCGGCAGGGGCTGTTGCCAGGCCACGTGGTCCGGGCTGACCGACAAGGTGATCGGGAGCGGGGCCTTGGCGATGGGGGTGATGGTGAGCGACCCGTTCTGGCCGGCCGTACCGAGGCCATAGCTGACCCCCTGGGCACCGGGGACGGCGAAGCTAGCGCCGCCCGCACCTCCGCCACCGGCGGCGTTCCAGCCCGAGCCGGCCCCGCCGCCGCCGCCGTAGTAACCGGCGCCTCCGCCTCCGCCGCCACCGCCTACGTAGCTGCTGTTGTTGGTGCCGCCGTTGCCGCCCTGCATGGTCCCCCCGTTGGCCCCGGCGGTGCCGTAGGGGTGGCCGTCGGGGTCGCGGCCGGTATCACCGCCGCGGTTGTTGGGCTGAGCTCCGCCGGCATGGCCGGCAGAGATCCTGTACTGGTGGCCCTGGCTGCCGTCGGTGGCCGTTTTGCAGTTGGGGGCCGGTGGCACCGGGCAGCCGTCGCCGCCGTGGCCGCCGTCGTACTCGGGGTCGTTGCCACTGGCGTTTAGCCCGGCGCCGCCGCCGCCCCCACCGCCGGCCACCACCAGCCAGTGGTTGCAGTTCGGCGTGGTGGAGATACCTGAGGCCCCGCCCCCGCCGCCGCTGTAGTCACCCGAGTTCGAATGCTCGGACTTCGACACTCCTCCGGTGCCGCCACCGCCGGTGCCACCCTGGCGGCTGTCGCCGGCGCTGCCGGCCCCGCCCACCTGGAGGTACAGCGTGCTGCCGGCTATGGCGGGCACGGTCTCGGTCACCACGCCACCGAGCCCTCCGGGGGCGGTGGCCTTGTTGCCTACCTCGCCGGGGGCACCGGCGCCGCCGGTGGCGGTGATGCGGAGCGAGCCCACCCCCGCCGGCACGGTGTAGGTGTTGGCCGTCGAGCAGGCCACCGGGGAGGAGAAGGTGGTCGGTCCCGGCACGTCTGCGCTCGAGTCGGAGCTGACCTGCACCACGTCGTCGCTCGACGCCTGGCTAGGAGCGGGTTGGCCGGTGCCGTTGTCGGCTGGCGAAGTCGTGGGCGTCGGGCCGGTTGTGGCCGTGGTGCTCGTCGTGGGGCCCGTGGTGGTGGTCGAGGTCGTCGTCGTGCTCGCGTCCGTTGTGGTGGTGGTCGTGCTTGGGGCCGTTGTGGTAGTGGTCGAGGTCGTCGTGACGGACGTCTCGCCGTTCGAGCTGAACGGCGTCGGCACCGGGGTTGGTTGGAAGTCCATGGCCAAGAACAGCCGGCCGGCCACGTCGTCCTGGTGGGAGCCGCCGAGGTCGGGCTTTTCCAGCGTCAAGGTGTTGGCCGCGGGGTCGGTGGAGCTCAGTACGCCGTAGACAGGGGTGCCGACGCTACCCGTATTGACCAGCACCGGGGCGATGGTGGTGAGCGTCTGGTCGGTGCCCCCGTAGTGCAAGGTGGTCTTTTCGGAGGCGAACATGTCGAGCTGGTGGGCCGCTCCCCACACGGTGAGCCCACCGGTCGCCCCCGCCTCCAGGGCGGCCCAGTCGGCGCTGGTCGGCACCCGCCAACCCTGGGCCCCTTCATAGTCCTCGGCCGCGACCATGTCGGCCAGCGGTTGCGGGGAAGAGGGGACGAGAGAAGTGTCACCAACCTGGCCGGCCGGGTTGTAGCGGTCGGCGTAGCAGAAGGCGGCCGTCGTCCCGCAATAGTAAGGGGCGGGGCTGACGGGGTCGCCGTTCAGGCCCACCGGGGCGTCGGTCCACAACATGGGGTGGGCCTGGGCCCGGTAGTCGAGCACGGTCCCGTCCGGCAGGCGCCCGATGCCGAGGCCCTTGCCCTGGCTGACCCAGTTGGGCGTGCCATCGCCCACCGGCCCGTCGGCGAACGCCGCGCTCCAGGACTGGACGTCTTTTTGGGCGATGTTGACCAGCGACACCACGCCGTCGGGGTCCGAGCTGTGGCTGTAGCCACCGTCGCCGGTGAAGTCCAGGTGGGCCACGTTGGAGTACAGGTACACGGCTTGGGCAACGATGCTGGCGTAATAGCCCTGCTGGTCGCTGCCCTGGTTGACGAACCCAGCGGGGAAGATGTGGGTCTTGTAGGGGTCGTAGTGCGCCTCGTCGACCAGGATCTTGGCGTAAAACGTGGCCATGGCGTCAGCCCCGGGCTGGTTCCCGCCCTCCAGCACGTTGATGGTGTTGACGATGTCGCGCAGGCCGTCCGGGCCGCCCGAGACCATCTTTTCCATGTCTGCTTTGTAGTCAGAGCTGAGGGCGTCGACCTGGCCCCCGTTGCGGCCGAGGGCGGACACGATGTTGTCGAAGTCCTGGGTGTAGGTGGTCACCAGGGCGATCTCGCGGGCCATCGGGCCGACCAGGTTGTCGTAAGCGTCTTTGTCCACGTTGGTCGAAAGCTGGGCCAGGGTCGCCAGCACGGCCGTGCAGTCCTGGTACTGCTGGTTGGACAAGGCGTCGATCTTGCTGTTGACCAGGTCGAACTGCTGGTCGACCTCGGCCGGGCTGAGGCCGTTCTCGCCCCCGCCGATCAAGTTCAACAACCAGCCAAGGCCTTCGTCCTCGGCGAAGCCGACCGCGCCAAGGCCAAGCTCCCTAAAGATTTCACCGGCGACCGACCCTCCTTCACCGACGGTCTCGGCTTGGACGTCCGACTGCACCGTCTGGCCCGACTGCTGCGTCGGCTCCGCGCAGGTAGGGTCGCCTGAGCTGATCCGGTCGGCCGCCGCGGCCCGCTGTTGGTCGCGATAGGAGATAGCGGATGTCGCGGGGGCGGCCTGGCTCCCTCCTGGGGACCCCCACACCCCAACTAAAGCCACGACCAGGGCAGTCGCCGCCACCACCGCGCTCAACGAGAGCAGCAGCCCGCGCCTAGACGGTGGCCTACGTAACCTACGGTGCCGACCAGTATTTCCGGCGGCACCTTCGCCATCATGACCACGCCCATCATCGGGCGCGTTGTCGCGGACCAAGTTGTCCATGGCCGCTCATCCTTTCTGTGGTAAGTGCTGCGCACGACAGGCTCAGGCAGCAGTTCGGGCTTCTTTTAGTGTGTGCTGGTTCCGGGCAATGCGCCCTAGGGGAAACCCCTAAACCCGAAGACAGGCTGCGGGTGGTCGCTCTGATTTGGTCTCGTCCCACCGCAGGTCCCGATGCCCAGCAACGTAAGGCCGACGCACAACCCAGCGGGACTCTCCACGACCTCGGCGAGCACGCGCATGCGAGAGCCGAGAGAAGCACGGACTGAGGTTCGGCCCGGTGCCGGGCCGTGCCCAACGAAATGGCCTCCGGGCCGGCCAGATCGATAAGGCTCCATCACTCAGGCCTTCCCTCCCAACGACGAGGCTGGCCACTGGTGGCCTCGGCCCCCCAAAGCCATTTTTCGCCCTGCACGAGCCTGAGCCTCGGTTACTTAGCGAGCCATTGCTTGTCAGTTGGCGCCGGGGACCCTCTATTTCCAACCAAAAAGGGGAGGCGCCATCACCATGAGGAGTGCGCCGGAGCCCCAAAAGAACTGGCAAACATCGCACTTCTAACCCGCCTTTCGCGCTGCCGCTCGATCTCGGCATCGCGACCATGCTCGCACGCGGCGCACTTGTGGCGGCGGGACACCATCCTGCCTGAGCCGTCCAACGCCACGTGTATCTCGACGGTACACAAGCATCGGTTCTCGGCTGCACACCTGCGAGTGATGATGCACGAGCTAGCCCGGCACACCTCGCACACACGTAGGGACGGCGCATTCGTTTCTGACCCGGCGGTTACTCGAGCCCAGTCAAGGTCGTTTGTATCACAAGAGCCAGCGTTCCCCACGAGCGCAGGTGCGTCGGGTTCGACTGAACGCGTCCTTGGAAGGTTGAAATTGCGCCGTTCGTCGCCGTAAGACCTTTTGCGCCGCTTAGTCGTCCCTCGTGGCCGCGCCCGGAGCCGGCGAGCCTCGCCCATACGCGGTGTACGGGACGCCACCGGCAGCCAACGTGCTGCAGGTTCGCATTGTCGTAATTGTCCATTGTTTCGGGTCTCCTGTGCCAACAGCTTTCGTTCGGCTCATGGTCATATTTCTCATGCGAATTGTCCCTGGGGTTTTGCCCTAAATTCGAGTTTGTCTCGGTAACCCCGCGTCCATACTCGTGGGATGTGGCTGCTGTTAAGAGCTGTAAGCTCAGGGCAATCCCCGCTCAAGTACTGCGGTTCTTGGGGCACTTAGGGCGTCGCGCTGCGATCAAGCGCACGCCGGGAGGCCACGAACCTCCCATTTCGTCCCGTGCCTGGGCAAAAGGCCGCCGGGAAGCACTTGCGGCACCGAGAAGTACTAAGAGGTAGACCTTGGGACGACCGGGATGGCCGCTCCAGGCCCGTGGGGCGTCTTCTCCCACACGAAAGGCGACCGCACAAGCTGGTAAATGGCGGCACCGTAGACGGCAGCGACCCTTCCAGAGCGAAAGACGAAGCCGCTGATGTTTACCCCCAGCCGAGCGCGCACGTGGTTGCCAACCCAGCAATCGATGTCGTCACGGCCAATGGGCCGAACACGGCCCGCTCGACACCGCTCACAAGTTCGTCGTTGCTGGAGTGGAGCGGTGAACAGGTCGCCGCTTACCACGACAGCGTCCAGCTAGACGGGCCTGCGAACGTGGTTTGGGCTGGCGGGCGAGTTCCTCGATGGCTGGGGTTAGGCCGAGACTTCACCGAACGCTGGGTCCACCAGGCTCAGATCCGAGAAGCGGTCGGCAGGCCGCGGGCCCATGACCGGTACCTGCCGACGGTGCTGTCAGTCTTCGTGTGGGCTTACCCCCACCAGTACAAACCGGACGCCGACACGGGCGTGCGCGTCAATATCGATTTTGGTGAAGAGCTCCGCTGGCACTTGGTGCGCCGCGAGTCGAACTGAGAGCTCGGCGTTGGCTTGGCCGAGTCCCCCGAGGCGTCAGTCGTCACCGACGCCGGCACAGCCTGGCGCCAACTGACCGGGAACCCCTTGCTCGGCGCGATAACCACCAGCGGTCCGGGCAACCTGGCGTCGCGCCTGCTAGAGGTCCGCGGGATCATCGTGTGAGGTCAGGGCCAACACCCGATATCCCGGATGACCACCCTGCGCCACCTCACCCCCTTGATGCCGTCGCGGGCGCACATAACTTAGGACGCAGCGCGAGCTGGCGGCGAAGACGTTCGAGCGTGCAGGTTTTGGCGTCTCTACGCTGCAGGGGGGACGTCCCAGTTTCTCGTGGTCCGAGCGCCGGGCCGATTTCGAGCGCTGGCAGCGTGAACGCCTCGAGTTCCTGAACGAAATGAACGAGGTCCTCCTCTCCCCAGCCGACCGGCGCTGGCGTCTCTGCCGCCGGGTCGAAGAACACGTGGACCGAGCACCAGTCACTCATGGTGAGCTACGGCGGCGAGCTCGTCGAGCGGTTCCGGCGTGCCCCAGATGGTCCGTACGGGGAAGCCGGAGTTCTTGTCCCAAAACAGCGACCATCACCTCTCCGCGCTCGAAGGGCCCGTCGTCACCTCGGGTGGCCCAGGATCCTCCCCTCACGCTTACTGTGGGTGTCACCGTGCCCGGACCGACAGCTGCAGTTCCCGCCGACGAGCGCCAGTCTGTCCCGGTACCGGTCGGGCTAGGTCCTCATCCCTACGTCCTGGTCCGGTTTGAGCACCACTGGCTGCCCGCATGGGCAAGTAGTGTGCAACGGCAACGGCTCGCCCTCGACATCAACCGGCGGGGGCTCCTTCATGGCCACTTCTACAACGTTCAAATGCCCTTCCGGACAGCTGCCTCGGAATGTTGGACCGTGTATACACCTGGCACAACACCACCCCCATGGAATAGCACCATTCTCGTTCATGACGCCTCGAACGGTTCGACAGCCCCTCGACCAAAGGTTTAGGCTTATATCAAAGCCGCCCTTATTCTTCTCCGGTCGTCCGACACCATAGCGGGCCTTAGAGGGGCTCGAAACCGCCACCTGGCGGCGTTAGGGACCTGCCTTCGACGACACCCTTGGCCCTTCCCGTCGAAGCGCCCAGCCCCCGCGCGATTGCTCTCCTCGAGCACGACAACGTCGTCAACGGCCCGAACGAGACCCCTGCAGGGAGCCTGAGCGAAGTCCAGCTTCCGCGCCATTGCCGGAGGAAAAGACGGCGCTCAGCTCACGTCCTGGGGTTCGATCAACTTGTGCTCGGCGGCGCTGATAGCCAATTTCTCGGAGTCCGCCTTGCTGAGCGCCGTTACGTAGCAAGCCGAGACGGTTGGGCAAGTCAAGCGCCCCGGAGGTCGACCCAGTTCTAGACACGTCCCACGCAGCTCCCTCAGGGCGGCTAAGTGCTGCGCAAGCACTGTGCCCGGACCGAATGTCCGCGATGACCTACTGGTCCCTTGACGTTGGGCCATGCTCCCCAACC
>DATJUH010000237.1:0-5644 GCA_035502515.1 Acidimicrobiales bacterium | reverse complement strand
CCCGCGCGAGTGGATCTCGTACAGCAAGCTCGTGGCGTCACCGCTGTAGGCGCCCCGCGGCGACCCTAGTAAGATCACCTCTCCCCCGTCGCGTGCCAGGGAGACCGCCGTCGGTACGGCGTCCGGGACGCCGGAAGCTTCGACGACGAGGTCAGCGCCGCCTCCAACAGCACCTTCGACGGCCTTGCGCTCGCTGCCTTCTGTTGTGAGTGCGGCCTCGATCCCGACGCCCTTGGCCATTTGAACTCGCGGCTGCGCCCGGTCCAATCCCAGCACCTTCATCCCGGACAATTGCAGTAGCTGTGCGGCGAAATTCCCGACAAGCCCGAGACCGACGACGACACCAGTGGCCCCGAGGTCCACGTGGGCCGATTTACGCAGAGAGGTGATGGACACCGATGCCATCCGGCCGAGAACGATGGAGCGGGCATCGTCACTTCTCGAAACCTTGACTATGGGGCGGCGCGACGTGTCCGCCACCGCATAGCGGGCGTGCCGGCAGATCGCAAACACCCGGTCACCGACAGCCAGGCCGCGATCGGGGCCGGGCGACAATGGCCCAACTGCCACGATGTCGCCCACCGCCCCGTACCCGGGCCGGTGAGGATATTCGTTCCAGCTCCCCGGCACTCGAGTACGAGGGTCGAGCCCAGTGAAGTTGGCCACTTCGGTCCCCGCACTGATTACTGAGACCTCGAGGTCAACGACTACCTCGCCAGGAGCGAGGGCGGTCTCGTCGACGCGCACATCTTCGACCTGGCAGTCACGCTCTCCGACGAATACGAGGCCCGGTCCCTCCAGCATGTTTCCTCTCCTTCCGCTTATACAGCGCGGTCTATCAACTCACGGTAAAACTGGTCGCTCGCTCGAGAGGCGCGGTCACCCGACCACGGACCCGCCAATCCCTCCGATGCGAAAATACTTCGAGGCCAAGAAGAAAAGCAACACCGGGGGGAACAGCATGAACACTGCCATCGCCATCACCGCTCCCCACTCTGTCGAGTACTGCTGGAAAAATGTCTCCAACCCAATTGGCAAGGTGAAAACGTTGTTCGTCCGCAACATAACATCGGCCACAAGATAGTCGTTCCACGCCAGGAGAAAGCTGAACAGGCCGACCGACAGCAGGCCAGGACCGGCGTTCGGCAGCACCACCCGCCGGAGCGCCCCCACCAGCGAGCAGCCGTCTATCCTGGCCGCCTCCTCGAGCGCAACCGGGATGGCCTCGAACGCAGCCTTCAGCATCCAGATCCCGAATGGCAGGCTCCCGGCCGTGTACACGATGACGAGGCCCTGGAGCGTGTTGTCAAGGTGCAGGGGGACGAACAGCAGGAAAAGGGGGATGACAAACACGACCACCGGTAGTGCCTGGTAAAGATAAAGCGACAATGCGTAGGCGGAAAGGTCGCGGCCCACTCCCCGCGCCAAGGCGTAGGCGGCCGGCGCTCCGATCAGAATGGTCAAGAAAGCGGTCGACAGCGCGACGATCAGGCTGTTCCTCAGATACAACGGCGCGGTCGTGTTGTGGATCACGTAGCTGTAGTTGGCGCCCGTCAGCCCATGGGCCAATGTCACGCCGCCGCTGACCAATGCCGCCGGCGGGAGGACCGAGTTGAGGACGATCACCAGGATCGGCACGAGGGCAACGAGAGCGAAAATAGTCACTACTGTGAAGCGGATCCAGCGAGCCCGCCGGCGCCGGCGGCCCAGCGGTCGCGCAATTACCACGCCAGCCAATGCCATCACCTCACCTCCTTGAACTTTGGCCTGCGCCCAACGCTGATGAAGCGGAAGAGGACGACCGCCATCACTGCGGTTATCAAAGTGGCGAACATCGCCACGGCGATGCCCTGGCCGGTCTGGAACTCCTGGAAAACCAGCTGATAGGAGTAGACGACGAGGCTCTGGGTCGCCCCCAGCGGGCCGCCGCCGGTGAGCAACCAGATAGTGGGGAAGTCGTTGACCGAGAAGATCGCCATCAGGATCCAAGTCATAAAGCTGACGTTGCGGAGCAGCGGCAGGCTGATATGCCGCACACACGACCACCAACCGGCGCCGTCACAGCGGGCGGACTCGTAGAGAGTGGTGTCGATGGTCTCCAGCGCCGCCCCGAGGACGAGGAACATGAACGGGAAGCTCTCCCAGATCTTGACCACGCAAACTGAAATGACGGCTGACGTGGGACTGGAAAGAAAACCGACGTCGCCGAGACCGAGGGCGCTCGTGAGTTGGTCGGCGAGGCCTTGCGGCGTGCCAATGAGCCAGCTCCAGCTGGTCATCGAGACAACCACCGGGACCACCCAGGGGAGCAGCAGCAAGGCCTTGAGGACCCGGGCCCCGGGAAGGCCGGCCTGGAACGCCAGCGCCAGCGCCAGGCCGACCAGGTAGCTGCCGGCCACCGCGGCCACGGTGAAGATCAGTGTGAACTCGGCGGAGTTCCAAAAGGTGGCGCTCGAAAGCACTGTTCGGTAGTTGGCCGCACCCACGTACGAACCGCTGGCTATCAAGCTCCCGCTATGGAGGCTTTGATAGATGGCGTAGCCGAGCGGGTAGATGCCGATGAGGCAGATAACAATGAGCGACGGGGTCGCCAGTGCACGCAGCTCGACGGCGTCCACATGAGAGCGCCTCGAGCGACGGCCTACCACCGGCGCCGGCGCCGGCTGCGTTGGCCCCGCTGTCCTTATCGCAGTCTGCACGTAATACCCCTACTCGAGCTGCCTGTGAGTTTCGCCCGACGAGCGTAACGACCGGCAATAATCGCTTTGTCCACCTCCCGGAACGGCCCCAGCGGCGGCGCGGCAACACCGCGCACCGGCCGCTGGTTCTCTGTCCGTTAGTTCCTGAGCCGTTGGCGTGGCCTGCGGTCAGCTCACTTCATAGCCTGCTCAACACCAGTCTGCAAAGCCGACAAGATCGTCTTGGCGGATTGGGACCCCTGGATCAGCTGCTGGGTGAACAGGGGAAGGGCGGTGCTTCCCTCCAGGGCATTGAGACCGGGGCTCAGCGAAGTCCCGGCCGCTGCGGTTGTTTTCGCCACGGGCAGCCATTCCTTGAGCGGGACGCTGAGGGTCGGGTTGTTCGCCACCTCGGGTAGCTGGCCAAACGACTTCCGGACCGGCAAACCGCCCACGAGCCCCTTCTGCCAGTATGCCTTCATCAAGGTCGAATAACCGATGTACCAGTCGTACATCCCCTGGAGGTCGTACGAGCCCTTGTAGGCCATGAGGTTGTTGACCCAGAAGATCGTCCCGGTCTTACCGCTCGGCGACTTGAGGGGCGAGGCCACGACAGTGTCAGCGGCCACGTTCGGCGAGAAGTTAACCGTCCACTTGGGTGTACCCACTGACATCGCGGCTTTGCCCGACCCGAAGGCCGATTGGAAAGCAGTCTGGTCGAACGAGATCGACGCCGGGTCCAGGTACTTGTCTTTGGCCAGTTGGAGTATGAACTCTACCGCTTCCACATTGGCATCGCTGGTAGCATCCGGCTCACCTTTGGCATTAAAGAAGCCGCCGCCGTTGCCCAGCATGAACATTATGGGCAAGAACTGCCAACCATTGAATGATGCGTTCCCGGCGGAATTGAGGACGTAAATCCCCTTCTTCTTCAGCGCTTTGCCGACCGTCAGCAAGTCGTCCCAGGTCGCCGGTACGTCGGGCCCCAGTACGCTCTTGCGGTAATAAAGCACCCGGATGTCGATCTCCCAGGGAATGGCGACGTAATGCCCCTTGTACTTGAGCACGTCCAGGGTCCCGGGTTGGAAATCGGCCGCGATGCCGTCCTTGGTCATCTGCGCCACGAGGGCATCGAGGGGCTGGATAGCCCCGGCCTGGCTGAACTGGAACGCCTGGTAACCGGCCCCCGAGCTGCAATCAGGATTGGTATGCGACGCGATGGCCGAGGCGAACTTCTCGTACCACCCGGTCCACGTCACGGCCTGATAGCTGACCGGAGGGTTCTTCGGGTTGAGCTTGTTGTACTGGGACACCAGTGCTGCGCCCTCCGTGCTGTAGGCAGAAGCGCCCCACTCCATGTCCCAGAACGTGACAGTGGCCGAACTGCCGGCCGAGCGCCGCGACAGGGACCGCAGGGGCCCGCCCACGAGCCGAGATAAGTTGCCGCCTCGAAGCGCGACCGCCCCGGCCGCCACGGCCGCCCCACCGGCGAGAAACTCACGTCGACTTACCGGCTGCGGATTGGGAGCGGGCCCGGCCCCCTCGTCTTGTTCCATACTTTGTCTCCCCGTTCTTTATCTGCCACTCTGAGTGAGTGTCGATCACATCATAGACCAGTCACTTCGCCCCTTCAGGACAGATCGTCAACTGTTGTCCGGACGAGGACCAGAGCTGAACGCTCGGTCCCGGCGGCCGCAGGCTGCGGAAGCGCACAGACTGCTCGGCGCCAGCTGCCGAGGGCTTGCCCGTCAGGCTTCTGTCCCGGGTGGCAGCCGCGTGGACGGATGTTACGATCAGTTCCTCGGAGCGGGTAGAAATACCTCTATGGAGCAGCTTGGCTGCGTATTTGGGCGTAATTCCGGATAAGGGGTTTTTTAGAGAATGACGAGCACACTGATCTCCGAGGCGGACTTCGAGCACTGGACGAAGCACGGTTACGTGGTTGTCCGCCTCCTGGATGATGACAAGGTGAAGGAGGTCCTGGACAACGTCTACGACTATTTCCCGAGCTGGGAGGAGTATACGAAGCGTAGACATCGCTATGATGCCCTCATCGCCTCCGCCACTGGCACGCTGGGGCCAAGGGCGGCTTTTCCGTTTGTGGGCTCTGCCCTCAACTCAGTCGCCACCCACCCGGAGCTTCTTTCGTTTGCGCGTCGGGTCATGGGCGTAGACAGGATAATGATCAGTCACTCCATACTCATCGCCAAATACGCGGGGACACGCGATTTCGAGCAGAACCTGCACTGCGATTACGGCAACAACACGCTCGTGTACCCCAAGCCCGATACCGCCATTGTCGACGTACCGAGTATCACGTATTACACCGACGTCACCGTCGACCTGGGACCGACCCATCTTGTACCGCAGGAGTTCACTCGAGGTTTGTTGCTCGAGCCCCGCTTTCGCACCAGAGACGATTACCCGGAGATCTACCAACACGAGCTCGCTCTCACCGTACCGGCCGGCTCGACGGTCATCTATTCGATGAACACCTTCCATCGCGGTTCGGCTATGCGCGCCACCGAGGGCATGCGCCTCAGTCACCACACCAGCTACAAAGCGTCCGGGCTGACCTGGTGCGGCCAGGTGACCTTCCAGCACCAGGGCGGTTCACCGGAAATGGACCATTTCCTCGAGACCGCCACCCCGGCTGATCGCGAACTGGTCGGCTTCCCACCCGTCGGCGACCCGTACTGGGATGAGGTGACTGTGGCCGGGGTAGCAGCGCGATACCCGAAGATGGACATCGAGCCGTACCGGGTTTCCTGAGGGCCACCGCCGGCGGTGGCCGGCGAAGGACTAACCCTGCCGCGCCTTGGCGCGGCAGGTGTCGTCGTTATCGTTACCCCAGCGCGCAAAAGTCGGCAGCGACGTGGGCCAGGCGGACCGAGGTGTGACCGACAGGCCCCCGAAGTGTGACCGAGCCCTGACCGACCGGCTCCCGGAGCCGGTAGAGGTTCCCA
>DATJUH010000236.1:0-13753 GCA_035502515.1 Acidimicrobiales bacterium | reverse complement strand
CATGGAGTTCGCCGAAGCCGCCACCAGCTGGTGCGATTACACACCTGGTTATTTCCCCGACAACGTGGCGTCGATGAGTTACCCCAACGCCAGCACGGTTGTGTTCCATTTGAAGGCGGCGAGCAACCCGACCTGGTTCCTCTACAACGAGCTGTCCCAGGTCACCCCGATGCCGATCGCATGGGACCGCACTTCTTCATCCGGGCCGACCCCGACCCCGAGCACGCCCAACCTGCCTGACACCACCAAAGCCGGCGTGACCAAGGTGTACGACTACCTGAACACCCAGGCCACCAACGTGGCCAGCTACGCCACCAGCCCGCTGTGGTCCATCGTGGACGGGCCGTGGAAGCTGCAGAGCTTCACCAGCACCGGCGAGGTCACCTTCGTCCCCAACCCGACGTACGGCGGCTCGCCCAAGCCGACGTTGTCGAAGTTCGTGGAGGTCCCGTTCACTTCGGACGAAGCCATCCTCAACGAGATCAAGTCCGGTGGCCCGAGCGCTCTGTCGATGGCCGAGCTGCCCGACGAGTACCTGCCGCAGCTGAAGTCCGTGGAGGGCGAGGGCTACAACGCCGTCAACTTCACTGACTACAGCATCTCGTACTTCCCGCTCAACCTGGGCAACCCCACCTTCGGGCCGGTGTTCTCGCAGCTGTACTTCCGGCAGGCCTTCCAGCACCTGGTCGACGCCCCCGGTTGGTTGCAGAAGATCCAGGGCGGCTACGCCGTCCCGACTTACGGCCCGGTCCCACAGGAACCGAGCAGTTCGTTCGTGAGCAACTTCGAGCGCAACAACCCGTACCCGTTCAGCATTTCCGATGCGGCCAAGATCCTGAAGGCGCACGGCTGGACCGACGTCGGGCCTGGCAAGGTTGCTACCTGCGAGAAGCCGGGCGCCGGGGCCAACGAATGCGGCGCCGGCACCACCAAGGGCCTCCAGCTCAAGTTCAACCTCGGGTACCAAAGCGGTTCGGTCGTCACCGCCGAACAGATGGAAGACCTCAAATCGCAGGCTTCCCAGGTCGGGATCGACCTCGAGCTGACCACGGCGCCGTTCGCCCAGATCATCGACAAGGCCATCAATTGCGGCCCGGACGGGGCGGCCAAACCCAGCTCGGCCAAGTGCTCCTGGACGGCTCTCGACTGGGGCGCCGGCTGGGTCTATGCCCCTGACTACCTGCCTACGGGCGAGGCGCTGTTCTACACCGGGGCCGGGGCGGACTTCTCGGGCTACAGCAACGCCGAGGCCGACAAGCTGATCAAGGCCACCACCAACGGCGCCGCCAGCGAGACCATCCCCAACATGAAGGCGTACGAGAACTACATCGCCAAGCAAGTGCCGGTGGTCTTCTTCCCGACGGCGACCGGAAACCCCACTTCGGCCGCCATCGACCTCATCTCGAAGCACCTGGGTGGTTTCATCAACAACGCCTTCACCAACCTGACCCCGGAGACTTGGTACCTCACCAAGTAATTAGACCGGGCCTAAAATAAAGGGATGAGGCTCTCCAGTTGACCGGGTACATAATCCGGAGGATAGGGCAGGCCATAATCGTCATCCTCGGGGTGACCATGATCGCCTTCCTGCTGGAGCACCTCATCCCGGGCGGGATAGCGCGGGCCATTCTCGGCCCGCGCGCCACCCCGCTTTCGATCGCCGTGTGGAACAAGCGGAACGGCTACGACAGCCCTATCTGGTACCAGTACTGGATATTCCTCGACCACCTGGTGCACGGCAACCTGGGCTTTTCGTACAAGCTCAACCGGAGCGTCGACAGCATTATCGCCAGCGACCTGCCCCGTGACGTACTGCTCGTGGGCACTTCGCTGGTGCTGGCGGTCATAATTGCGGTCCCGGTGGGCGTCATGCAGGCAGTCAAGCGCAACCGGGCTTTGGATTACGCCGGTACGGCCACCTCGTTCGTCCTCTATTCGATGCCTTCTTACGCCCTCGGGCTCATCTTGATCGCGTTGTTTGCCATAACCATCAAGGCTTTGCCGGCCGAAGCCCCGCAGGGGACGACCATCGGGTCGATGCTGGCCCATCCCTCCGGGCTCGTGCTCCCGGTGGCCACGCTGACCCTGGTGACGTTCGCCCTGTTTTCCCGCTACATGCGCTCGTCGGCCATCGAGAGCCTGGCTCAGGACTACATCAGGACGGCGCGGGCGAAGGGCCTTCCCGAACGCAAGGTCTTGCAGCGCCACTTGCTGCGCAATTCCCTCATCCCCGTGGCCACCCTTGTCGGCCTGTCCCTGCCCGCCGTCTTGACCGCCGGGCTCGTCCTCGAGTACCTGTTCAATTTCCAGGGCCTGGGCCTCGAGTACTTCAACGCCGCCACCACCGACGACTTCCCCGTCATGCTCGGCATCACGGTGCTAATCGGCTTTGCCACCGTCCTCGGCAACCTGTTGGCCGATATCGCCTATGCCGTCCTCGACCCGAGGGTCCGCTACTGAGATGTCCCTCCTTCCCATAGTTGCCGAGGTCGAGAACGTCTCCGAAGCCGAGGCCGGCGACGTTTACCAGCAGGGCAGCCTGGCTTCGCTCATCCTGCGCACTTTCACCAAGAACAAGTTGGCCGTCGCCGGGATAGTGATCGTAATCGGGATGGTCCTGTTCTGCTTTATCGGGCCGCTGTTTTACCATACCGACCAGGTCGACACCAACATAATCAACAGCAACTTGGCGCCGTCCGGCGCGCACGTGCTCGGGACGGACAACAACGGCTACGACATCCTGGGCCGGCTCATGGCCGGGGGCCAGATCTCGATCGAGATCGGTCTGGCGGTCGCCGTCATAGCCACCTTCCTGGGCGTGATATGGGGCGCCATATCAGGCTTTTTCGGCAAGGCCGTCGATGCCGTGATGATGCGCATCGTGGACATTTTCCTCGCCATCCCGGTGGTCTTCCTGTTCATTTTCATCTCGACCATCCTCCCCACCAACACCACGCCCCTCGAGTACCGGTTGCTACTGATCGCCGTGTTGGCCGGCCTGTCCTGGCTGGCCCCGGCCCGGTTGGTACGGGGCGAAACGCTGTCCCTCCGGACAAGGGAGTACGTGGCGGCGGTGAGGGTGATGGGGGGCAAGTCCCGGCGGGTCGTTTTCCGCCACATAATCCCCAATGCCGTTGGCACCATAATCGTCAATGCCACGTTCCAGGTGGCCGACGCCATTCTGGTGCTGGCGGTGCTGCAATACCTCGGTTTTGCCCTGCCGCCGCCCACGCCCACCTGGGGCGGTATGTTGTCACAGGGGAGCACTTTCCTGTCCGACGGCTATTGGTGGGAGGTTTACCCCGCTCTGGTAATGATCATACTTATCGTGGTGGCGTTCAACTTTATTGGTGATGCCCTGCGCGACAGTTTCGAAGTGCGGCTCCAGGAGCGATGAGAATATGAGCCTCTTGGAAATCAAAGACCTCCACACCGAAATACAGTTGCGCACGCGCGTCGTAAAGGCGGTCGACGGCGTCAGCGTCACCATCGAGCAGGGCGAGACGGTGGGACTGGTGGGAGAGTCCGGCTGCGGCAAGTCGATGACGGCCTCCACCATCATGCGCCTGCTCCCGCCGGGAGGCCACATCGTCTCCGGGTCCATCCGCCTGGACGGCAGAGAGCTCACCACCATGACGGACGACCAGATGCGCTCCGTTCGTGGCAACGACATCGGCATCATCTTCCAGGACCCGCTCACGTCGCTCAACCCGACGATGCAAATCGGCCGCCAAATCGCCGAGAGCGTGGTCCTGCACAAGGGCGTGACGAGAGAGCAGGGGCTGGCCAGGGCGGCTGAGGTGCTCGGCATGGTAGGGATGCCGAACCCCACGGAACGGATCCGTGACTACCCTCACCAGCTGTCCGGCGGCCTGCGCCAGCGGGTCATGATCGCCATGGCGCTCGCCTGCGAGCCCAAGCTCTTGATCGCCGACGAGCCCACGACCGCGTTGGACGTCACCATCCAGGCCCAGATCCTGGCGTTGATCGACGACCTGAAGCGCCGGCTGGGCATGGCCGTCCTCCTCATCACCCACGACATGGGCGTCATCGCCGGCCACGCCGACCGGACGATGGTCATGTACGCGGGCAAGATCGTCGAGGCGGCCAGCACGGACCGGCTGTTCGAGGACGTCCACCACCCCTACACCGAGGCTCTGCTGGCCTCGATCCCGCAACTGGACCAGGACAAGACGCAACGCCTCTACGCCATCCCCGGGCTGCCGCCAGACCTGTCGCGGCCACTCAAGGCCTGCCGGTTCGCCCCCCGGTGCCGTTACGCCACCGAGATATGCCGCACCGAGGAGCCCCCTCTGGCCGGCGACGACGCCGGGCACCCGTACGCCTGCTTCCACCCCGTCGACACCGCCGTGGAGGAGATCGCCGGTGCCGGCGACCTGCTGGGCGAGGGAGCGGAGGCGGCCCCCCTGGTCGAAGTAGGGGCCGTTTCGATCGCAAATTTGAGCGCAACTGCGGGGGCCGTAACCGGCCGGGTGGCCGCAAATGGCCTCCTGGCCCGCGCCGGCAATGGCCAGCAGGGCAACGGCTCCTCGGGCAGTGGCCTCCTGTCCCCGTCCGGGCGGGCCGGCGAGCCAGTTGCCCCTGGGGGGCCGGCGACCCCGGCCGGCACGGGTAGCTCAGGAGGCTCGGCAGGGCCGGCCGGTCCGGGTGGCCCCGGTGGCCCGGGTGGCCCCGGTGGCCCGGGGGAGTCGCCCGGGCCGGTCGAGTTCACGCCCGCCGAAGATGCTCCTGTCATCCTGGAGCTACGGGATGTGCGCAAGGAGTACCCGGTCACCGCCGGCGCCATCATGCAGCGCAAAATAGGCGCAGTTCAGGCCGTACGCGGCGTCGACCTCGACCTGCGTCAGGGCGAGACCCTGGGGGTGGTGGGCGAGTCGGGCTGCGGGAAGTCGACCCTCGGGCGCTTGATCGTCGGCCTCGAACGGCCCACCTCGGGCTCGGTGTTCGTGGACGGGACGGACCTCACCCGGCTGAAGGGGGCCGAGCTGCGCCGGCGCCACCGCGACCTGCAGCTCATGTTCCAGGACCCGTACTCGTCGCTCGACCCGAGGATGCGAGTGGGGACGATTATCCGGGAGCCACTGGTCGTCCAGGGCATCGGCTCGCCCGCGGAGCAGCGTGAACGGGTGGCGGCGCTGCTGCGTGAGGTGGGCCTCCCGCCCCACGCGGTGGAGCTGTACCCGCACGAGTTCTCGGGCGGCCAGCGCCAGCGCATAGGCCTGGCCCGGGCCCTGGCGCTGAACCCCCGGTTGATCGTCACCGACGAGCCCGTGTCGGCGCTCGACGTGTCGATCCGCTCCCAGATCCTCAACCTGATGAAGCGGCTCCAGGTAAACCACGGCCTCAGCTATGTTTTCATCTCGCACGACCTCTCGGTGGTGCGTTACCTGGCCGACCGCATCGCCGTGATGTACCTCGGCAAGCTGGTCGAGATCGGGACCGGCGACGATATCTACTCCCGGCCGGCCCATCCGTACACGTCCGGGCTGATCGGTTCGATCCCGGTGCCGAGGCCCTCGGTCCAACGGGCTCGCACCGCCATCCCGGTCCGGGGCGAGCTGCCCTCCCCGCTCAACCCGCCATCGGGCTGCCCGTTCCGGACCCGGTGCCCGCGGGCGCAGGCCAGGTGCGCCGAGGAGGAGCCGGTGCTCGGTTCGTTCGGTGGCCAGCACTATGCGGCCTGCTTTTACCCGCTCCAGGAGCCGGTGAAGCCGGCGCCGGCGGTAACGCCCGCGGCCTGAGCCCCTAATCTGTTGGGGTGCCGCCGGGACGCCTGCTGTGACGGGTCGCGGGTGGGCCCTGTTTATCGCCATGGGGGTCATCTGGGGCCTGCCGTACCTGCTCATCAGGGTCTCGATGCGGGAGGTGGCGCCGGCGTTCCTGGTCTTCGTGCGGACGGCCGGCGGCGCCCTTTTGCTGGCTCCTTTTGCCGTCAGACGAGGAGCCCTCGGCTCGCTGCTGGCCCACTGGAAGGCGCTGGTGGCGCTGGCGCTGACGGAGCTGGCCGTGCCGTGGTGGTTCCTCTTCGACGCCGAGAAGAAACTGTCCAGCTCCTTGACCGGCCTCCTGGTGGCGGCCGTCCCCATAGCCGGCGCCGTCCTGGCCCGGGTCACGGGCACCGACCGGCTCGATAGGCGGCGGGCAGCCGGGCTGGCCCTGGGGGTGGCGGGAGTGGCAGCCCTGGTCGGTTTTGATGTGGGCCGGGCCGATATCTGGGCGGCCAGTTCGCTCTTGTTCGTCGTCGTCGGTTATGCCCTTGGCCCATGGATCATGGCCAGGTACCTCTCGGGCCTCCCCGGCCCGAGCGTTATAACGGCGGCGTTGGCTCTGTGCGCCATCGTTTATGCGCCGGTGGCCTTGGTCCAGCGCCCGCAGCACGCTCTGTCGGCCGCTGTGCTCGCCTCGATGGCGGGCCTGACGGCGCTGTGCACGGCAGTGGCGTTCGTAGCCTTTTTCGCCCTGGTGGCGGAGGTAGGCCCGATGCGGTCGACGGTCGTCACCTATATCAACCCGGCCGTGGCCGTCCTGCTCGGCGTCACCGTGCTCGGGGAGCCGTTCGGAGTGGCCACCGGTGTCGGCTTTGTGCTCGTGCTGGCCGGGTCGTTCCTGGCCACCCGTCCACTGCACCGTGCGCCGGCGGCGGCGCCGATCGGGTCGCCCGAGTCGCCCTCAGCCGGCCCGACCCCGCTCAGCCCGCCCTTCCCGGGCGAGATCATCCCGGCGCCGCTGAACGCCAGCTCCGCCACTGTCCCCGAACCCTGGCACTGAACCCTGGCGCTGAACCCTGGCGCTGAACCCTGGCGGCCGTAGCGCCCGGGTAGCCTCGTCCCACCGCTCCCAAACGGCCCGACGGTCGGGCCGGCCGCGGGCACCGATATTTTGGGAAAATTGCAGCTGATGGTACGGGCCCGAATAGTTGCCGGCAAGCAGATAGTCGCCGGCGGCGCAGTGGCCGTAGCCCTTTCCGTCCTGTTGGCCGTCATGCTGGCCGGTTGCAGCAGCGGGAGCGTGCCGAGCGCGCCGGCTTCGCCGACCACGACCACGGTCACGACCACGCCGGTCTCGCCGACCACCGTGGCTTCGTCAGGGAACGGCCAGGGCAGTATCGGCTACGACACCAACGCCGCCGTTTCCTACGCCGTGGGGGCGCAGCCCACCAATTGGGACATCCACTCGGCCGGCGCCTCGCCCTGGTACCTGACGCTGGAACAGGTGCTGGCTCAGGTCTGGCCCTCGCCTTTTTATGTGACCACCAACGGGACACCGACGCTCGACACGTCTTTGCTGACTTCCGCCGCCGAAGTCAGCACGGGCCCCGAGACAATTGTGTACCAGATCAACCCGCTGGCCGTCTGGTCGAACGGTGTACCCATCACTTATCGGGACTTCTTGTACAACTGGGAAGCCCAATCGGGCCAGGTTGCGTTCCAGGACGCCGGAGGCACTCGCTATACGCCCCTGGACGAGGCCGGTTACGACGACATTTCCAGCGTCACCGGGACGGCCGCCAACCCCCGCACGGTCAGGGTAACCTTTTCGTCCCCGTACCCTGACTGGCAATCGCTGTTTTCCTACTTGATGCCGGCACAGGTCGGCCGGGTCGTCGGTTTCGACTCGGGGTTCAAGGACCCCGTGGCCGACCTGGTCTCCGGTGGGCCGTTCCTTGTCTCGGAGCTACAGGCCGGTTACTCGCTCGAACTCGTGCGCAACGCCCGGTACTGGGGCGATCCCGCCAACGTGTCCGGCATCACCTATTACTTCACCAGTGGGGCGGCCGAGGTGGAGAACGCCCTGAATGCAGGGGAAATCGACCTCGCCACTGTGCAGGCCGGGCCGTCCGTGTTCAAACAGCTGCAAGCGGATCCCGGCCTTTCCGTACGGGCGGTGGCCAGCAGTTTCTATGAAGACCTCGACATGAACGAGGCCAGTGGGCCACTGGCCAGCCCGGTGCTGCGGAGGGCCATCACGATGGCGCTCGACCGGGACAGCATGGCCACCCAGCTGCTCTCGCCTTACGGCCTGGCCGCCGCGCCGGTGGAAGACCGGGTGTTCCTGCCGGGGAACCCGGGTTACAGCGACGACGGGGCCGGCTATGATAAGCCGGCGCCGGCGGCGGCCATGCATTTACTGACGGCCAACGGGTACTCGCTTTCCGGGGGCGTTCTCCACGGCCCCGGTACCCAAAATCCCGGTGGCCAAAATCCCGGCGGCCAAAACCCCGGCGGCCAAAACCCCGGCGGCACCAATCCCGGCGGCCAGAACCCCGGCCGGCCCGTGAGCCTGTCGCTCGTGGTCGAGGCGACTGACCCGATCGCTCAGCAGCTGGCTGAAGAAGTGGCCACTGCCTGCGCCGCCATCGGCATTAGCGTCAGCACTGTCCAGTCGGGGTCGTCGTCCGGCGACATGCTCGAGGCGGCCACGGCCCCTCCGTTGCCGGCCGGCTGGCAACTGGCCATCGAACTCCGCCAGGTGCCGGCCTTCCCGTCCGAGGTCGCCGGCCGCTATGCCGCCGGCGGCCGCTTCAACCAGGACGGCTACGCCAGCGCCACCATGAACGCTCTCCTGGCTGAGGCTCACGCCGCCGTGCCGGCGCAGTACGCCAGTGTTTTCCATCAGGTGGACCAGCTGGCCTGGAAAAACTATGTGGACGTACCGCTGGTCCAGGTGCCCGTAGTGGTGGCGGTGAACTCGAAATTGCTCAACGTGAACGTCGGCCCGTTTCTCGGCTATGTGGCCTGGAACGAGGAGGACTGGGGGTTCCGCGCCTCCTGATGCTCACGTAGTTCCGGCCACATCCAGCACGACGGCGGGGAAATCGGCGATGGAGCCGAGGATATGGGTGTGGGGGGCCTTCTCCAGGTCGGCCCGGTCATGGCTGCCGGTCAGGACGCCGGCGATGACTGATGCGCCGGCCCTGTACCCGCTCCACAGGTCGTTGGCGGTATCGCCCACGACGGCGACCTCGCGCACATCGTCAACCGTGGCGCGAAGGGCGGCGCTCAGGACCATGTCGGGGTACGGCCGGCCCCGGACGGCGCCGGCAGGGGCGATGAAAAAGTCCGTCACATCGGCCCACCCGAGGTGCTCGATCACGGCCCGCTGCACCTCGTGGGTGAAGCCGGTAGTCAGGCACACTTTGACCCCGGCCTCTCGCAGGCCTTGCATGGCGGCCCGGGCGCCCGGGATCTCGTCCACCCGGCCCTGCTTGATCGACTGCTCAATGGAAGAATCAAAAGCAGCGACGGCCTGGCGCACCAATTCGTCGTCGGCCAGCACGCCTTTGAAAACAACCGCTTTGGAGAGCCCCATTGTCTCGCGCGCATACTCCATGGCATCGTCGAAGTTCGCTTCGGGCAGGCCGACGGCCTCGAGGGCATAGCGGAAGGCGTCCATGACCACCCCGTCGTCGCTCATTACCGTCCCGGCCATGTCGACGCAGGCGAGACGGATGGGCGGGGCGGGCGGGCGTGTAAACATGAATGCCGATGGTAGCGGTGGGGGAGAGGCGGAGGGCAACGACTGGCCTTCAGCCACTGAGGAGTGAGGGAGGAAAGCGTTGGGACGCAATGTTTTGTTTATAACGGTGGACCAGTGGCGGGGTGACTGCCTCTCGTGTATGGGGCACGGCGTGGTCGAGACCCCCAACATCGACGCCCTGGCGGCGAGCGGTGTGCTGTTCGCCAACCACTGGGCCAACGCCGCTCCGTGCGGGCCCAGCCGTGCATGTTTATACACCGGGATGTACATGCAAAACCACCGCTCGGTCATGAACGGCACCCCCCTCGACGCCCGCTTCACCAACGTGGCGCTGGAAGCCAGGCGAGCGGGGTACGACCCCGTTCTGTTCGGTTACACCGACACCAGTGTCGACCCGCGGACCGTGCCGGCCGGCGACCCGCGCACGTTTACCTACGAGGGGGTGCTGCCGGGCTTCAGGCCGGTCGTCAACGACCCCTGGGAGCAGGGCGGCATCGAGTGGGGCAAGTGGCTGGCCCAGCGCGGAGTGGACGTGCCATCCACGCCGTTGGCGCTGTACCAGCCGGACACCTCGTTCCCGGGTGCAGACGAGCACGCCTATACGTGGGCGCCCACGAGGTTCCCGGCCGAACTGTCCGAGACCGTCTTCATGACGGAAAAGGCGACCGATTGGATTTCTCGCCATGGCCACGAGCCGTTCTTTGTGCACATTTCCTATGTGCGGCCCCACCCGCCCAGGCGCAACCCGGCCGGTTACCACGACCTGTACTCCGAGGAGCAGGTGGGGCCGTTCGCCGGCTTCGCCGACCCGGCCACGGAGGCCGCCTTCCACCCCCTCAACACCCTTCTCGCCGGTTTCCCGCTGTGGGCGGCGCCGCACGACGAGCGAGAGCGCCGGCAACTTCGGGCCACTTATTACGGCGCCCAAAAGGAGGTCGACGACCAGTTGGGGCGGCTGTTCGCCTTTTTGGCCCGGGAAAGCCTGGCCTCGGACACCCTCGTGGTGCTGACGAGCGACCACGGGGAGATGGGCGGCGACCATTGGCTGGTGGAAAAGTGCGGGTACTGGGACGAAAGTTTCCATATTCCGCTGGTGGTGAGGGACCCCACCGGGCCGGCAGACCCCACTCGAGGCCTGGTGGTAAGAGACCCGACCGAGTCCGTAGACGTCGCCGCTACCGTCCTCGACTGGCTCGGCCTGGAGATCCCCGTGCAGGTCGACGGGTGGCCGCTCACCACGTTCCTGCGGGCCGGGTCGGCCCCACCCCACTGGCGGGCCGCGGCTCACTGGGAGTGGGATTTCCGGTACCGGCAGTTCCGTTTGGCCGAACAACTGGGTCTTCCCGGAGAGCACTGCTCGCTGGCCGTGGCCCGTAACGAAGAAGCAAAGTACGTGCAGTTTGCGGCCGATGCCGAGGTTATGCCGCCGTTGCTGTTCGACCTTCGGGCCGATCCCGGCCAGCTGGTCAATCTGGCCGGTGGGCAGGCTGGGGCCGGGGAGGGGGGTTTGTCGGGGGAGGACGGTGCGGCCCGGGCCGGTGCAGGTCCCACGGGAACGGCCAGACCGGAAGTGGCCGCCGGCACCGAACTCGGGTTCGAAATGGCGCAGGCCATGCTGCAATGGCGGATGCGGAACCTGGAGCGCAGCCTCACCGGCTGTTACCTCACACCAGGGGCCGGGGCCGTCTGGGCCCGCGATGATTGGCGTTGACAAGCGACCGGGTGAAATAGGCCCGCGCCGGTACGGCTTTTTATCCTTTTTCCGGATAAAGCTCCGTACAGGCGCGGGCGCCAACACCGAGGTTTGCGGTGCGGGACTTTTTAGGCGCCGCCGGGTATTTGCATCCGTCCCGGCAGGCCAGGCCCAAAGGGAAATATGCACTTAGGGCGGGCACGCCGGCGCCAACAGTGTGAGTAGGCCAGCCGTCACCGGCTAACGTGGCCAAACTGTGACGTCACTTTCGGCCTTGCCATGGCAGGGCGACCCCACCGAGTTGCGGGACGTGTTGTCCACGATGAAAGAGTTCTTCGACGGGGAGGAGGGCGTCGACGAGCTGGGCCATGCCCTCCAGTGCGCTACCCATGCCCTTCGTGGTGGCGCCGGGCCCGAACTAGTGGCCGCCGCCTTCCTCCACGATGTGGGCCGGGCGCCGGCCGTGGCGCCCGCGTACCCTTCCACCCCGCACCAACGGGCAGGCGCCCTGTGGCTCGGACCCCGGGCGTCGAAAAAGGTGGCCTGGCTGGTAGAGGCGCACGTCCCGGCCAAGGTGTTCCTGGTCGGTTCCGAACCCGCCTACTTCCGGAGTTTGTCGCCCGCCAGCGTTACCAGCCTCGGGTACCAGCGTGTCGACGAGCTTGAACTGGGCCCCTGGGTTTCACATCCGTGGTGGCCGGAAGCCCTGCAATTGCGACGCTGGGATGATGCGGCCAAGGTGCCGGGAGCGGTCACCGCCACCGTTGATGAAGTGTTGAAGGAATTGAAGGCAATCTAAAACAACTAACAAGAGGTCGGTGGGCCCACTTCGGGGCCGGCCAGCCCAGCTGGCCCGTCGCTCGACAGTACACCTGTTGTTTGCCAAGACGTCATTTTCGGTTTACCGCTCGGTCATCTGAGCTTCGAGATCGCCCTGTATCGTCCCCGAACGCAGGTAACAGCAGGCGATCACGCCTGCTCGCTAGTAAGGGAGATCCATGCACAAATTGTCAGGGCACTCCTGGCGTACACCGAAGGCCGCCGTTGCGGCGCTGACGGTTATCAGCTCCGCCGGCGTCTGGGTCAGCGCTGCCCCCACTGTCGCCTCCGCCACGTCAAATGACGCGTGCTGGGACACCGCGGTCACCGCCAGCCAGTGCGGCGGTATGAGCGCCCTCATCGCCGCGGCCAAGGCCGAGGGGCACCTCACCGTCACCACCGACCCTTACACGTGGGCAAATTACGGCATCCTCATTCCGGGTTTCGAGAAGAAATACGGCATCAAGGTGCTCGACACCAACCCGAACGGGACGAGCGCCGACGAGATCAACGAGATCAACCTCTATAAGAACAACGCCTCTCTCGAGCCGGACGTCCTCGACCTGAGCGTCGCCTTCGCCCAGAAAGCGGTGAACGGTGAGCCGGGCGTCTTCAAGGGCCCGATCTTCGAGCGGTACAAGCTGAGCGAGTGGAACGAGCTGCCGGCCGGCTGGAAGGACCCCAGCGGGTACTGGTCGTACGACTACGCCGGCGTGGTGGCGATCGGCTATAACGCCAACGTCATAAAGACGCCGGTTACCACCTGGTCGGACCTGCTCAGCTCGTCTTTCAAGAACGCGGTTGGCCTCGACAACAGCCCGACGTCGTCGGGCGCCGGCGCCGGCGCCGTCATAGCGGCCGCCGTCGACAACGGAGGGTCCGTGTCCAACGTGCAAGCGGGCATCAACTGGTTCAAGAAGCTCAAGCAGGCCGGTAACTTCAACCCCATCGAAGCCGGAGGCGCCGGTGACGGCCCCATGGCGGACAAGGCCGTCCTGGCCACGATCGACTGGTCCTACCTCGAGCAGCAGTGGAAGGTGGAGCTGGCCAAGTCGCCCGGGATCGACTGGAAAGTGGTCGTCCCGTCCGGCCAACCGTACGCCTCGTATTACGCTATGGCCATTAGCGCTTATGCACCGCACCCGGCCGCCGCGCGCCTCTGGGAGGAGTACCTCTACGGGGTCAGCGGCGCCAACATCCGGGCCGAGAGCGGAGCCGTCCCCTCGACCTGGCAGTCCATGGTCAAGGCCGGGACGGCCAGCGCGGCCGCAAAGGCCGCGGTCCCGACCTTCGGCACGGCCCCCGTAATCGCCACCCCGAACGACGTCACTAATGACGTTTCCGTGATCCAAAAGGAATGGCAGTCTGCAGTCGGGTGAGCTGCTCGACCTGACGTCAGTCAAGGGCGGCGCCGGAGCCGAGCGCTCCGGCGCGGTCCCGCGTCAAAAGCGCCGGGGCCGGCGCCGGCTGTCGCGTCGCCTGTTTTCCGTTGCCGGTATCGCACCATTTTTTGCCTTTGTGGGCCTCTTTCTCGTCGTGCCGGCCGCTTCGGTGATGGTGGAGGCGTTCCGGGACAATTCCGGGAACCTGTCGGTCTCCAACATCACGACGATCCTCGATTCGAGCCAGCCTTACCTGCACGACTACATCTCGAGCCTGGAGCTGTCGGCTGTGGCCGCCGTACTCGCCGGGGTCATCGGCCTGGTCGCCACCGTGGCGCTCGTCGGGTCACCGAGCCCGCTG
>DATJUH010000235.1:0-2071 GCA_035502515.1 Acidimicrobiales bacterium | reverse complement strand
GCGGGTTCAGGCAGCAGCCAACTCTTTGAGGACGGCGCGGGTGCGAGCCCTCGATGCTGAGGCGTCGTCACCGACGGGGAAGGCGGCCAGCCACACGTCGGTGGCCCCGGCGGCGAAGAGTGCCTCGACCTGTGCGCTCACGCTGGCTTCGTCGCCGACGACGGCGGCCTCCGCCGGCCCGCTCACGCCGCCCTTGGCCAAGATGCGCTGGTAGTTCGGAAGCTGCGCATAGACCGAGAACTGTTGGGCCGCGACGGCACGGGCTTCGGCGACGTCGTCATGCACCGCCACCGGCAACCCCGCCGCGATGCGCGGGGCGCTCCGCCCGGCATCGCGCGCCGCCTGGTTGATCAGCGGGGCCACATGAGTCTCGATCGCCTTGGCGTTGGCCATCCAGGGGATGGTGCCCGCCGCGTACTGCCCGGCCACTCGCAGGAGCCGGGGCCCGAGGGCCGACACCAGCACCGGGACGGTGATCCCCTCAGGCAACGGGAGCGGGCCGGCGTTGACACTGAACTCCTCGCCGGCGAAGTTCACCTGCTCACCACGCAACAGTGAGGCGAGGATCTGGACGTACTCGTCGGTGTGGCGTCCCGGCGTGTCGTAGGAGAGGCCGAGCATGCCTTCGATGAAGGGTTTATGCGAAGGCCCCACCCCGAGGGTGAAACGGCCGGGCGTGCCGATGGCCGCGGCCACCGAGGCGGCTCGGGTGGCCTGGAGGACGGGGTGGCAGGCGTAGGTCTGCATCACGGCCGTGCCCAACTCGAGCGTGGAGGTGGCCCGACCGGCCAGCGCGATGGCCACCAAGGGGTCGCCGGCCACCGTGCTGGTGAACCACAGGCTGGAGAAACCGTCTGCTTCGGCCCGTTCGGCCTGTCGGATGATCTGGTCGGGCGTGGTCCCTAGGCCGGGGAGACCGATGCGCACTGTGGGCCCTCCTTGTCAAAGAAATGAACAGTCATTACTATAGTGGTCTTGGGCAGGATCGCTGGGTTGACATCGGAGACCACTCGCAGCCGGGTCCTGGCGGCTGCCGCCGAAGTCTTTGCGGACTGCGGTTTCGAACGGGCGCGCATGACCGAGATCGCCAAGGCGGCCGGGCTGAGCGTGGGGGCCATCTACAACCACTACGAGTCCAAGGCGGACCTTTTAGCGGCGGTGATCGAGGGTCACGGGGCCGAGAGCCTCGGACAGCTCTTGGGCAGCGACCTGCCGGCCGGAGTCCTCGACATCATCGCCCTGCGGGGCAAGACGCTCGACGAGGGACCCCCGGCCGAGCCGCTATTGGCCGAGGTCATCCTGGCGGCCCGCCGTGACCCCGAGGCGGCCCGCATCTTGGTGCGTGAGTGTGCGGGACGTGAAGAGCTGCTGGCCGACTTCATCCGCATCGGACAAGCAGCGGGTGATGTCGTCGACGACGTCGACCCGGCGGTGATTGCCCGCTTCTGCCTAATGCTTGGGCTCGGCTCGCTCATGGTGCGCGCCATCGATCTGCCGACGACCGACGCCAGCGCCTGGGCGGACTTTATCGACCGCCTCGTCGACCAGTTCCGAACCAAGGAGGACACATGACCACCACTGAGCGTGACGTAAACGACATCGACGCCATCATCGGCGCCAACCGGGTGGCGGTCGACGAAGTCCTCCACGAGATCGACCAGCACTCCAACGTGTTGTTCACCTGGGACTACGAGCGCAGCCGGCCTGCACTCGAGAAGCTCTACGAGAAGGCCAAGACCTCCCAGTGGAACGCCGCGACGGACCTGCCCTGGGACACAGACGTCGACAACGAGAAGCTGGCCACCGAGTTCGGGGGAGCGAACGCCCGCTTTGCCCTGCTCTCCGCGGGGGAGGATTCTCCCCTGGCCAGCTGGGGTGATGCCGAGTGGATGACCTTCGCCGTCGAGCAGCAGACCTGGCTGCTCTCCCAGTTCCTCCACGGCGAGCAAGGTGCACTGGCCTGTACCGGGCTGATCACGGCCACGGTGCCCTGGGTCGACGCCAAGTACTACGCCGCCACCCAGGTGATGGACGAGGCGCGCCATGTCGAGGTCTTCGCCCGCTACATCGA
>DATJUH010000234.1:0-7637 GCA_035502515.1 Acidimicrobiales bacterium | reverse complement strand
GCCGGCGTCGTACTGCGCGACGGAAGAATCAAACGCCAGCCGCAACTCCCGTGAAGTATTGGCCCGCACGCGGACAGTCTCTCACCCTCCTCACCGGAGGCCAACCCTCCCCGCACTATTGGGCGAACAGATGGTTCTATCGTTACCTTCTCCCGCAAGAATCGCTGGTTAAACGGGATGAAATGGCTCGCCAAGGGCTCGGGCGTCCCGCCACGGGACGAAGGCTTCAAGGCGTGCGCTCATCGCCTAAAGGGTCAACACCACCTTGCCGTGCAGGCCGCCTCGGCCGAGCAGTTCGTAGCCGCGCCGGAACTCCTCCCAGGGCAGGGCTTCGGCGACACGGACGGTCAGCTCGCCCCGGGCGGCCCGACGGGCCAAGGCCCCCAGCGTTTCAGGGTCCGGCTGTACCTGGACCCCCTGGGGCGCTACCCCGCGGGTGGCCTCGGGCACAGCCTCCGGGACGGTGGTGAAGAAACGGCCTCTGTCGCGAACGCACTCCAGTGCGGCCGTGGCCAGGCCGAGCGTGTCCATGCACGCATCTGCACCCTCGGGCCACGCCGCCCGCACGCTCGACGCCAGGTCTTCGCCCGTGCTCACGGTCGTTTCCACACCCAGGCGGCGTGCCTCCTCGGCGTCGCTTTGGCGCACGGCGCCAATCACGTTGGCGCGCTGAGCCCGGGCCAACTCGACGGCAAAGCCGCCCACCATTCCGGCCGCCCCGGTCACCAAAAGGTGGTCGCCGTCGGAGGCGCCCGTGCCGTCGACCAAAAGGTGGGCAGTCAAGACGCATACAGGAAGGGCGCTGGCGGCGGCCCAATCGAGCCCGTCGGGCAACTCGGCCAGCACTCCCGCCGGCACCACGAGCCGCTCGGCCAGGGACCCGACCCCCATCCAGGGCTGGGCCACGAAGCCCAGGACACGCCGGCCATCTGCGGTTTCACCGGCAAAGTCCCAGCCCTGGACCTGAGGGAACACCGTCGAGCCGCCCATCGCCGAGAAGTACCCCTGTGTAGCACGAAGGTCCCAGGGCCCGAGGGCGACGGCACGGACGTTGACCACCACCTCGCCTTCCCCTGGAGCGGTGCCAGGGACATCAGCCAACTCGAGGGCGTCAAGGCCTCCAAATGATGTCAGCGTAAGGGCTTTCATGGCGTCCATCCTGGCAGGTGGTGCTGCCTACTTCCTTGGTAGGGCTAAGTCGGCGAGGGCGCAGCTAGCCCCAAGGCTTCGGCTCTCATTGGGTCAGGTCAGCTCCGTGGTCAGGCCGTCTCGAAATGCACCGGTCCTCCCCGAATGCCCTTTCGGTGGCACGACCCGACTCTTGCCCGCCAAGACGTGTCCTTCAACTCGAAAACGGCGGCGCTCATACTTAGGAGCGGATGTTCAATCTGGGGCGAAAACTTACTATTGGGTCCAAAAATATAGCTCAGAGAGCAGTTTCTCTCCCCAGTTCCGCCCATGGGCCCGAGGCCAGCGCCTTCGCCGCCTCCACAATCGCCGCATCGGGCTCAACGCCGGCGGCCTCGGCGGCCTCGGCGGCCTCGGCGGCTCGGCGGCCTCGGCCTTTTCGGCCTCCTCGGGCGCCGTCCCTGCGGCGCCGGCGAGAGTGGCGGTCCCACGTGACCCCCCGGCAATACGAACCCGGGTACGCCACCCCCAGTCGTGTCGGCTGGCGTTGTGTCACCTGGCCCTGAGCCGCCGGCCTTTCTGCCGTTCTCGCCGTTGACGTACCCACGCCGGGGTGCAACGGTCAACGCATGGTCAAGAGTGAGCCACTCCTCGACGTGAACCCTGGTCTTGCCGGCCCGGGACGTGAGCGAAGCCGTTCGGCTGCCTTCCCCCGCCTGGCCGGCCCTCCCGGCTTCGAGGTCCTTTTCGAACTGGAACCGAAGGTGCAATACCACCCTTTCGCGCCGAACGCCGGCTACTGCGGGTGATCAACTGCGTCCTGCAACACGGGCTCGAACCCGAGGCGCTTGACATAGAATCGCTGCTACTCCTGACGCCCGGATTTCTCGAGCGATTCGGAAATCGTGGACATAGCGGCCTGGAGGGCGGCGGTGTCCGCGGCCTTCACCAACAGCTCGGCGTATTTGCCGAGGCCCGCCCTGTCCACGATGCCTTTTTCGTTGATAACCCACTGCTTTTGGTGTGCCAAACGCGAGTGAGCCTCTTCGATGAGGCCGCGGGAGGCGTTACCGAGAGCAACGGCCACGTCGCCGCGGTTGCGGAGCGCCGAGCCCGCGTAGTTGAGGCTGGCCAGCGCGTCGCCATGCCACCGGCGGCCGGCCGCTCTGGCCAGGCTGTCGGGATAGGCCGGGCGCGGCAGGTTGCCGGCTAGTACCCGATTGGTAGCCAGCTCCGCCATCACGACGTACGTCGGAATGCCGGCCACGTAGAACAGGAGCAGCTCCTTGTTGAACCGCCCGGCCTCCGCCTCGGCGCACCAATGCTGGACCTCGGTCAGGTCGCGATAATGGACGTCGACCGCCCGGCCGTCGATGGTCAACCACGCGCCGCCGTTCATGACGCCGCCACCCCACCCGCCAACGTCGGAAATCTGGCCCAGCCAGCCTTTGTCCCGCAGGCAACCAGGGTCGAACCGGCCACGGTAGTACACGGCGAAGTCCCAATCGCTGTCGGGCCTATGAGTGCCCTGAGCGCGCGAACCGCCCAGCGCTACGGCCAGCACATTGGGTAGTCCGGCCAGTTCCCCGGCCAGCCAGTTCTCGAAAACGACGTCGTCTACCATTGCCATACTGTTTCCATATTGCCGGGTCGAGAGAGCCGCCCGAGCAGCACACCAGCTGTGCTACTGTGCCTGCAACCTTGGCCAGGAGGCAGCGTTGGGGACCTCTCAATTGAGGCAACGACGGCCGGCGACCAGTTCGGCGTCACCGGCTGCGCCGAGCCGGACCGGCCACCGGCCCGCATCGGAGCTGCTCCTGGGGCTCCAGCGTCAGGCGGGTAACCGCGCCGTGGTCAACCTGCTCAGCGCCTCCTCGAGCCAAACGTTGCAGCGTGGTCCGGGCATCAAGGAGCGAATGGCCTCGTTGGCCAAGCAGGGCCTGTCCGACCCCCGGGCGTCGGCGGCCCTGGACAACGAGAAGGAGCGGGCGGCCAAAGAGGAAGAGCTGACAGCCAAAGCCTTTCAGTCGAGCACGTTCTACTACGGCACTACCGGAGGGACCGGCGTGCTCAAGAAGTTCCTCGACACTCTCACCGAGAAGAAGAAACAGCTGCCCTACTACTGGCCCGGCGAGCGCGCCAAACAGTACATCGCCCACAGTTCGGGCAAAGGCGCAGAGCCCGGTTCGGTCCCGAAGGCGCTGCCTGCGCCCGGTGGACCGGCGCCAGACATCGCCCTCAACCCGTCAGCGCAGATGATGGACATGTACTACGGAATGGAAGGCACCAGCTTACACAAGTTGCGCAACCCGCAGATAGGCAAGTACGTGCACGAGAAAATGGGCTACAAGGGCGCTTATGACCAGGCCAGATCGGGCCGTGACGCCTACATGGAGACGTATTCCAAGGGTATCAATGCCAAAACTGAGGGTTGGCAGTACCCGCAGGCGGCAGACAGCAGCGGCACCGCCAAGAGGGGGCCGCAGAACGCCATCTTCCACCATCCGGCCACAGGCGAGGCCCTGACCGGGACAATGGAGATCTCGCGCTACATCCGCGACGGGATCTTCAAGTACGGTGGCACACTCGTCTTCGAGGGAAAGTTCGTCTACAACGAAGGCAACTTTGTATCTGGCGCCTACCAGGGGGACACCAACAAAGAAGCGGTCGCTCTGTTCCCTTACCTGGCCGACCATCCCGGCAAGTCCCGCGTCGCTTTTGGCCAAGGCACGCTGGTGTTTCAGTACGGCGGGCAGGAGACGGTCCCCACCCAGTGGTTGTTCCGCCAGAGATGGGGGTTCAAAAAGCCCGCGCTGCCCAAGGAGGAAGTCGCCGGCCTCGTTCCCGGGGACAGCATTTTTTGGAAGTTCCCCGAAGGGGAAAAGGAAATGAGCGCGGCGAAGGGCCGTTGGGCGAAGGCCGCTTACGACGCGGTTTCCGCCCGGGGTCAGGGCAAGATCTGATACGGCTCGAAGGCTCAGGCTCGGGCGCTCCTGTGACTCCGGCGCCGTCATCATTTCGATGTATTTGTCCGGTCGCCACTTATTTGGGCACTAGGCGAAGCGGAGCTTTTCAGCCAGCCCCAATGAGTGCGCCAGGCGGCTGACCCCTTGTTCCAGGCTGCCCTCGTCCCAGAGGGAGATGGCCGATATCACGGCCTCCTCGAGTTCCGCCGGGAACCGCATCTGAGCCGGCCGAAAGAGCTCTCGGGCCGCATCGAAGGCTTCCTCGTGGCGCCCGTCGGCGAGGCGCACGGCGATGAGCGGCCAGACGCAGATCGAGCAGAAAGGGTAGCGGACCATGTTGGGCCGCCACTTCTCGAGAGCTTCCGTGGCCAGCCGTTCTGTGTCCGTGTACTGCCCCTTTTTCCACGCCACCCATGACTGCAAGGCCTTCACCATGGCCGCCGAAGGGAAAGTACGCGTGCGCAGAAGCTCACTGCCCTCGTGAGTAGCTGTTTCAACCCCGGCCACGTCGTGCTGTCGTAAGTAAGCCCAACCCAGAAAAACGAGGTTGGCCAGCTCGAGGGATTTGTCGCCCGCCCGGCGGGCGGCACCAAGGGCGCCTTGCAACTCGGTTTCCGCCCTGGTCAGATCTCCGTGCAGGACCAGCAGGAAGCCGAGCGTGTGCCAGTGGAACTCCTCTTGGTTCAACCCGGCTTTAGCCACGATATCCCTGGCCGCCGTGATATCGGCGATGGAGCGTTCGTCCACCAGGAACCGGTCGGCCCGAAAGCGGTGCCCGGTGACGTGGGCCAAGAAATCGGCCTTTTTCCACGGCCCGGCGCGGGCGTCAACCAGCGGGCGGGCCCGCTCGAGCACGATGGCCTGCAGATCGCTTTCGGCCCGCCAATAGTGCAGGTTGCTGCGGCTGGCCTGCAGGGCCAACCAGTTCTCGACCCATTCCTGGCTGTCCTTGTCGCTGCAGGCCTGCAGGACCGCCTCGGCCTTGTCGAGCGCGGCAAAGGCATCGTTATCACGGCAGTCCTCGATCTCCAGTTGACCAAGCCACCGGTAGCACTGCGCTTCGAGCAGAGGCGTCCCGTCGGGTGTCCGTTTGGCCGCCTCGCGAAGCGTCGCCCGTCCTTCGTCGTAGCGGCCGAGCCGCCAAAACAAAGCGCCCAACTTGAGCCAAAGCTGCACCGCCTGTGTGGCCTGAGGCGGTTCGTCTGCGAAGAGCTCGATGGCGCGGCGGTAGGACGCGATGGCTTCGTCGTTGGCGTACGTGGCTGCCGCCGCGTCGCCGGCCAACTCGAGGTAATGCGTCGCCCGCTCTACATCGCCGGCCAGCGCGTAGTGACGCCCGAGGAGCCCGGCTATCTTTTCTGGCGCTTCTGAGGCGGCCTCGAGCCCGGACGCGGCCCGAGCGTGTAAGTGTTGGCGCTGCTGCCTCAATAACCCTTGGTAAATTGCGTCCTGGATCAAGCTGTGGCGGAACCGGTAAGCGGGTTCAGGCAGATTGTCCAGCTCGACCAGCAGGTTAGCCGAGCAAAGTTCGCCGACCGCCGGTGACAGGTCGCCGTTGAGGTCCGTTACCAGGGCCAACGAGCCGATCGAAAACTCGTGCCCGAGGACGGATGCAGACACGACGGCTGTCCGAGGTCCCGGAGCGAGACGGTCCACCCTGGAGCGGACCAATCTGTCGAGGACATCGGGGACCTGCCCCGGCGAGCCGAGGTCGAGGTGCCAGCACCCGTCCTCACCTCGGCTCAGCGCGTTCGTTTCAACCAAAGACGCCAGTCGTTCTTCGAGGAACAGAGGGTTCCCCTCGGCTCCCTCGCTTATGGTGCCGACCAGGTCGTCTGATAGGCCGGCTCCCAGTAGAGCACGGGTGAGGTCGGCCTCGGGACCGGCGGCGAGGGGCGCCAACTCCAGCCTGAATGACCGGTTAGAGGCGCCTTCGATCAAGGCCCGCTCGAAATCGGATGTACCCCGGTCCGGCTCCGGCCGTCTGGTCAGGACGATGAGTAACGGGCCCTCGGCGGAGAGGGCCGAGATTATTTCGGTTAGGCGCAAAGAGGTCGGGTCCGCCCAATGGAGATCCTCCAGTGCCAGCACCGTGGGGCCGTGGGCCATCAGGCGGGCCAAAAGATCACGAACAGCGGAGAAACAGGCGGCCTGGAACTTTTCCGGCCCTACGCGCGTCATGAGGGATTCGGCCCGCTGGCCGCCGATACCCATTACGTAGGCCAATAAACGAGCTTGATCCGTGTCCTGTTTCGCCCCGTATGTGGCTTTTAGAGCCCGGTCCAGGGCGTGCCGAGTGACTCTCTCTGTCTCGTCAGGTGTTGTACCTACCCAGGTGCAGAGGAGTTGTTGGTAAAGGCCATAAGGGCGGTTGCACCGGTACGAGGCCGCCCGGCCTTCGAGCCATAATGGCAACCGGCCGGCGGCCGCCCTCACCCACGCCATAAAGAGCCTTCTGGTTTCCTGGACGAGCCGCGTCTTGCCTAACCCGGGTTCGCCGCTAATCGCCAACAGGCCCCCTTTACCGGCAGTCACCTCGGAAACCGATTGTCGCAGCATCGACAGCTCTTGGTTGCGACCGACCAGGGGCGCCGCACCAGCCAAATGCCTCCTTCCCTCGCCTTGTCGCTGCACCTTCGGCCGGGCGAGATAACTGGCCGGCACCGGTTTGGCACCGGGGTAGACAATGACTTCTTCGGTCGCGCCCCACTCGAAAAGGCCTTCGGTGGCACGGTAGGTAGCCGGCCCAACCAGAACCGAACCGGGATTGGCGATGGACTGCAGCGCGGCGGCCACTCGCATTACTTCGCCGAGCGCGCCGTAGTGGTGACCGGAGCCGCCGATCAACCCCACAACGGCCGGTCCCGTTTCCACACCGGCCCGCAACGAGAGGCCATTGCCAGGTTGGGCCACACGCACTTTGGAACGGAGGGCGGCCCGTAATGCCCGCTCGGGGTCGTCCTCGTGCGACTCGGGCGCGCCGAACAACGCCACCACGCCGGTGCCGGACACGGCACTGACCGTCCCATTTAGACCCTCGACCTCGGCCACGATTTCGGCCAGCGCATGGCCCACGAGTTCAGACACGTCTTCGGGACCGAGTCTGCCATCTACCTCCGTCGGGCCGATGAGCTCAGCGAAAAGAGCGCTCACCAGCCGGCGCTCCTCGTCCTTCGGGGCAGCTCGGTACGGGGCGCCGTGCGGCGCCGCCATTGACGTTGATGCCATCGCCTGTTCCAGGGAGGGCGAAGCGCGCATGCCCAGTTGCTCGAGCGCTTCGCAGCACCGGCGGAAAGTGGCGGTCGCCTGCGCATAACGACCCTGGGCCGAATAGGCCCGAACCAGCGCAATCGTGGCTTCCTCGGAAATAGGGTCGGCTTCTAGGCACGCCTCCCACGCTTGGATTACGTCTTCGGCCCGAGACCGTCCGGCTCCGCCGGCACGGTCACGGGCAAGGGCCAGGCGAGCTTCTTGGCGCAAAGCCTCCAGTGCTTCCCTGGGTCGGAGAGCCCACTCGGCGTACGGTTCGTCGTCCAGCAGTGT
>DATJUH010000233.1:0-5160 GCA_035502515.1 Acidimicrobiales bacterium | reverse complement strand
ATCGAGCGGACGCACACTGAAGCGCTTACCCCCGGGCCGTTCGTCTTCGGCGCCCCCGGGGTAAGCGAGACACTGGGGCACGGCCTTAGCGCCTGGTACAAGATCAGCCGGTCGGGCTTCGAGCAGGGCTTCACGGTCGCCCACCGGCCAGCGGGAACAGGCGGGCCGTTCAGCATCGTGCTCCGCTCGAGCGGGGAGCTGCACGTCGGTGCTCCTCGGGCTGCTGGCGGCGCGGTTGGGGGCCTGGTCATCACGAGCCCGTCGGGACCAGTCATGACCTATGGCTCGTTGCGAGCGACCGACGCCAATGGCAAGCCATTGCCTGCGCACCTCTCGTTCAGTGACGGCCGGCTCGCCATCGTGGTCGATGATGCCGGCGCCACCTACCCGGTGAAGATCGACCCGTACGTGGCACCGGCGCCCAGCCCCGCCGCCACCTTCGACGGCAGCTCCTACGCGCAACTCGGTTGGTCGGTCGCCCTGTCTGCTGATGGCCAGGTGGCTCTGGTGGGCGCCCCGTTCTCCAGCTCCGCCGGCCTGGCCTACCTCTATACCGAGCCCGCCGGAGGTTGGGACGGCACCCCCGCTCCGGCAGCCACGTTCACCGGCGCCGCCTACGACGAGTTCGGTTTGTCGGTGGCCCTGTCTGCTGACGGCCAGACGGCCGTGGTGGGTGCCCCCGACGAGAACGGCGGCAACGGCGCCGCTTATATCTACGCCGAACCGGCCGGGGGCTGGTCCGGTACGCCGTCCCCGGCCGCCACTTTCGTTGTAGGTTCGAGCGCCGATCTCGGCCAGTCGGTGGCCCTGTCGGCCGACGGCCGCACGGCCCTGGTGGGGGCGCCCGTGTCCGGCACCGGCGGAGCGGCCTTCCTTTACAGCGAGCCCGCGGCCGGGTGGTCCGGTACGCCGTCCCCGGCCGCCACTTTCACCGGCACATCGAGCGAGGAGCTCGGTTGGTCCGTCGCCTTGTCGGACGGCGCCACGACGGCGGTGGTCGGGGCGCCCGTGGCCGGCTCGCAAGCCGGGGCCGCCTATGTCTACGCCGAACCGGCCGGCGGCTGGTCCGGTACGCCGTCCCCGGCCGCCACCTTCCCGGGGGCCGCGGCCGAAGAGCTCGGGTCAGCGGTGGCCCTGTCTGCCGATGGCGGCACGGCCCTCGTGGGCGCACCGATGAGCGGTACCGGGGACGGCGCTGCCTACGTTTTCACCGAACCGGCCGGGGGGTGGTCCGGGTCGCCGTCACCGGCTGCTACTTTCTCCGGGGCCTCGGCTGAGAACCTTGGGTCCTCGGTGGCGCTCTCGGCTGACAGTGAAACCGCCCTCTTGGGCGCCCCAAAGGCCAGTTCGCAAGCCGGGGCCGCTTACGTCTACACCGAACCGGCCGGGGGGTGGTCCGGTACGCCGTCCCCGGCCGCTGCTTTCACGGGCACGTCGAGCGAGGAACTGGGCTGGTCGGTGGCCCTGTCCGCCGACGCCCAGACCGCCCTGGTCGGCGCGCCAAGGGCAGGCTCGGCCAACGGGGCCGCTTACGCCTATACGGTCACGTACTCGGCGGGCGTGACCATTGACGTGTCCGGCTCGCAAGCGTACGGCTCGTCGAGCCCCAGTTTTACTTATACCGATGATGCCGCGGCCTACGGGCTGGGCGTAACGGGGACGCTCAGCTGTGCAACGGTAGAGGGCGTCACCAAGCCCATAGGGCCGTCGCTCACAGCTGGTGGGTACAACATCGCCCCGACCGACTGCAGTGGGCTCAGTTTGACCGGTCCAGGCGCCTCGATCGACAGCATCGCCTACAGCGGGACCTTCACCGTCTTTCCCGCTTCGCTCACTATCTCCGCCTCCAGCGCCTCGTTCACGTACGGAGGAGCAGTGCCTGAAATAACACCGAGCTACAGCGGCTTTGTAAACGATGAAAACGCCTCTTCGCTCAGCCAGGTCCCGACGTGCTCGACGACGGCCACCAGCTCCTCGCCGGTGGGCAGCTACCTCTCCATCTGCTCGGGAGCGGCTGACCCCAATTACGCCATCACCTATGTGAACGGGACGGTCACTATTCAGCCAGCGCAGAGCAGTTCCCCCACCACGCTGACGGCCACGGCGACGACGGTGCCGCCAACTACCACGGCTACCGCCACCACGACGACCACGACCACCACGACGACCACGACGGCGCCAAGCCCGTTGGTGACCACACCGGGCCCGCCAGTGACCAGTAGCCCGCCGGTGCCGGGAACTGGGTCGCCATCTGGGACTTCGGGACCAGGGACAACAACCTCGACGACGACGGGCTCGACGACGACGGGCTCGACGACGACGGGCTCGACGACGACGGGCTCGAGGCCAGGGAGGGCGACGTCGACCACCTCGACTACCACCCCGCGGGGCTACATCGGGGCGCCCGGGTCAGGCGGCTCAGCTGGGCCCGGCCCTGGCACCAAGCCCAGAGTCACGGCATTGTCCCCGGCGGCCGGCCCGGAGAAGGGCGGCACTGCAGTCGTCATCCGGGGCCAGTTCTTCGTGCACGTAGAGAAGGTGAGCGTCGGCGCCCACCAGGCCCGTTTCAAGGTGGTTTCTCCCAAGGAGATCCGCGCTGTGACGCCGCCCGGCAGCGGGACGGTGGCCGTCGTCGTGAGGACTGTTCGCGGGGTTTCGGCCAAAGTCAACCACGACCTGTTTGCCTACTTAGGCCGGAGCCATGTGCTCCACCTCTCTCCAGCGGCCGACCCCGCCTCTGGAGGACGCACGGTCGTCATCCGGGGCAGCTGGTTCGACGATGTGAGCGCCGTGCGCTTCGGCTCTCATGCGGGCCACTTCCAGGTCCTCTCCTCGAAGGAGATCCGCGCAGTGGCGCCTCGGGGGAACGGGACAGTGGCGGTTATGGTGACGACCGCGGCCGGGACCTCCCCCAAGAACAAGGCCGACCGATTCACGTACTTGGCCAAGGGCCATCCCCACCCTCGGCCAGCCGCCGGCCCCGAAACTGGAGACAACACCATCGTTATACGGGTGAGGGCATTGAAGGACGTGGTCCAGCTCCGGTTTGGCACCCACGTGGCCCGTTTCAAATCGGTGTCCGCGGACGAGATGCGCGCCGTCGCCCCTCGGGGGAGCAAGACCGTGGCTGTCGTGGTGACAACGGCGGCCCGGGCTTCCAAGGAGACCAAATGAGAAAGCCACCCTGCCGGCGCCGCGGGCGGGGTCGGCCGCCTGTACGAGCTCCCGGTGCAACCTTCAGCAGCGTCACGACAGGCCGGGCAGGTCCAGCCTTGTTCCAGCCGAGACGACGGTCAAAGAGACAAATCCTCCCCTCACGGTGACGGGCCCGCCGAACTAGTGCCCTGGCCATAAACCTTCGCGCGCTTGAGATGACATGAAATTACACTTCTGGGATTTGGGTGGGATTAGCCCGGCTGGTCTCCAGGCATTGTTTGTGGGGGTAGGGCCCCAACAGCTGGCGCCGGGGGCGCGCCAGGACAACGGTCGGACGTTTTTGGCTGTAGGGAGTTCGTTTTCGGCTTTACGCGGCGAGAGCGGCCGGGGCTGGAGCTGGCCGTCCCCACCGCCGCTGGCGCTCAGAGCGCAGCCGGGCTCGCTCTTTTCGTAGACGGGCACGCATGTCGGGGTCGCTGGCGTGCTCGTTGCGCCAGCGTAAGTAGGCGTGCAGGCGCTGGGCGAGGGCGGTGTGGTTCAAGTGGTCGGAGTTATTGAGCACGAAATCGCGGGTCGGCCCGAAGTGGCACTCTATGGGGTTGGCCCACGACGAGTACGTCGGCGTGAAGCACAGCTCCACGTTGTTCTTCTGGCACCAGGCGGTGAGCTTCTTTGACTTGTGGGCGGAAAGGTTATCGAGGACGACGTAGATCTTCTCGCCGTCGGGACGGGCGGCCCGGCAGCTCTTGACGGCCGCCAGGCTGAAGTCAGTCCCCTTCCTGGCCCGCACCACACCCCAGAGCTTGTCGTCGCCCACCGAGTAGCAGGCGTGGAACTGGCGCACGCCGCAGTTCTTTTTGTAATTGGCCCGGAGCCGTTGGGGCCTTTTCTCCTTCGCCCAGCAGCAGCCGCCGATGGGGTGCACGGCGAGGGGGCCGAACTCGTCGAAGGCGAAGACCCGGTCGGCCCATTTGGTGATGACTTCTTCGATCCGGTCGAGCTTTTGTTCCTTCTTCGGGTCATTGGACTCCTTCCAGGTCTTGGTCCGCTGGAAGCTGACCCCGTGGCGCTCGAGGAGCTGGCGTAGCCGCTCCTTGCTGACCTTTACCTCGCGCACCTTGTTCTTGGCCAGGTAGTCGCGTAGCTTGCGCAGGCTCCAGTGGGTGAAGGGCTGGCCGGCTTTGCTGGGGCGCTCCTTGGCCGTCTCGACGATAAAGCGCTCGTCGTCAGTCGTTATCCGGCGGGGACGGCCACCCGCCCACCTGGGGTCCAAGCTACGCATCCCCGTCTCGTTAAACCGGTGGACCATCTCCCTTACCCGGTCGGGCGAGGTCTGCACCAGCCTGGCGATCACCTCGACGGTGTTGCCGCCTGCTGACGCCAGCACGACCATGGCCCGGCGGTAGCGCACGACGCTCACCATCGTCTTGCCCCCGCCACGGCGCACGATGCGCTGCAGCTGCCGGCCCTCCTCGTCGGTCAGCCGTCGCACCTTCACGCGTTCAGACATGCAACAACAATGACCGGCCATCCATCGCAGGTGGTGGACCGCGAACCCTGCAAAGGATCAGGGCCAGGGCACTAGAAAGGACTGGCCAGGTTTCAAGAGCGCGACGCGAGACAACGGTCCACCTGGTTGCGAGGTTCTTGCGGGACTGCCGGGAGATGGGGCTTGGCGAGCCGGGCCGGCCCCTCGCCCGGCTCCCGGGCGACGTCGCTGTCCGGCCGGGCGAGCGTCCCCGCCGTCGCCGGCCCGACGACGCCGTGGGCCGTGCCCTGCCCGAATTCGTGATGGCCCAGCTGCTCTCTCCTGGCAACCTGGCCCTGCTCGAGTCCCTCGCCGGCGCCACTGTCCGTGCTGCGGTCGAGCTTGGCGCCGGCGTCGGGCGGCGCACTGCCGAACTGTGCGCCCTGCACTTTGACTGCCTCGACTACGACGAGCACACCGGCCACGACGGCGCGCGCCGGTCAAGCCCCGTGCTCGTGCACGACATGCCCAAGGTC
>DATJUH010000232.1:0-2910 GCA_035502515.1 Acidimicrobiales bacterium | reverse complement strand
TGATCCCGATGTTGCGGGTCTTGGCGAGGGGGAACTCTCTCTTGTTGTCAGCGTCAGCCATTGGTTGATTGCCTCGAGGTCTGGTTCGTTAGTGTGTTCGTACCCGCGATCACCCTCCGCCGACCGGTCAGTACATTGCCGGCCGCGGAGCAAAGTGTCTTCGAGATGCGGTTTTGGTCGGCGCCAGTCCGGCTGGCTGCCTTGGTGGCCTATCCGGCGAGGTTGCCCGAGCGGTTCGACCAGCTAGTTTGTCGACCTGAACGTTGTCAGCTCCTCGGAGGATGGCACCCGGACGGTAACTCGGCCAACAAAGCTGCCGGTCACGTCCTGATGCCCACGCATGGTCTACGGGCCACGCCCCACCGAGCTTCCACAACGCCTGCATGTTGAACGCCGTCCCTAGCAGCGTTTATTCCCTTGCTAGCCCCAGTCTCCGTTACCCAGCGCGTCCTGTCTCTTACCAGCGATAGTGAGCGAAAGCCTTGTTGGACTCGGCCATCTTGTGCATGTCTTCCCGGCGCTTCACCGCCGCCCCCAGACCATTGGAAGCGTCGAGGAGCTCGCTTGCCAAGCGCAAAGACATCGTCTTTTCCCGTCTCTGCCTGGAATAGCCTACCAGCCACCGCACTGACAGTGTCGTTGCCCGGCGGGGCTTGACATCGACCGGCACCTGGTAGGTAGCCCCACCAACCCTGCGGCTCTTGACTTCCAGCTGAGGCTTCGTGTTGTCGACCGCTCGCTTCAGAGTGCTGATCGGCTCGGTCGAGGTGCGCTCCTTGATCGTGTCGAGGGCGCCGTAGACGATCTGCTCGGCCACGCTCCGCTTCCCCCTCGACAGGACCTTGTTGACCAGCTGGGTGACGAGGACGGAATGGTAGATCGGGTCGGGTAGTAGCTCCCGGCGCGGAGCGGGGCCCTTACGAGGCATCTGACCTAACCCTCCTAAGCCTTCTTGGCGCCGTAGCGGCTACGGGCCTGCTTCCGGTCGCGCACACCGGCGGTATCGAGCGTGCCCCGGATGACCTTGTAGCGCACCCCCGGGAGGTCTTTCACGCGGCCACCTCTCACCAGGACAATCGAGTGCTCCTGAAGGTTGTGCCCGACGCCGGGGATATAAGCCGTGACCTCGAAACCGCTCGAGAGCCGGACCCGGGCCACCTTACGCAGGGCAGAGTTGGGCTTCTTTGGGGTGTTGGTATAGACACGCGTGCACACGCCCCGCCGTTGCGGCGCGCCTTTGAGGGCCGGCGTCTTGGTCTTCTTGGAGTTTTGCTGGCGGCCCTTGCGGACCAATTGAGCAATAGTGGGCACTGGACCTCTGAAAAAGGGAGCTCTGGCTAATGGGCGCGTACCACCAAGGCACTGCCCCGTGGGACGACCGCTCATGATATCACGCCCGGCGCTTGGCCCAAGGCGCGCCGGCTGCGGCGTTGGGCACCAAAGTGCGAGGCCATAGGAGTGACCGCCGGGTAGGCGGGCCGCAGGGCGGCCAGCGGGACGGCAACCACCTGCTCGGAGGCTGCTGAGAGCCTGTTCCGAGGCAACTGAAAAGGACCGGGCTGGACTGGGGCAGACTGCAACGAGAACCTCGGCAAGGGAGGCCAACGAATGTCAGCAGCAGACGGAATGAACTACGCCCCAAAGGGCAAGCCGGCGCCGGTGTGTGAGGTAGGCGAGTTCGTTTTCGCCGCTATCGGCCTCGACCACGGCCATATCAACGGCATGTGCAACGGGCTGACCGAGGCGGGCGCCCAGCTGAAGTGGGTGTACGACGGCGACACCGACAAGGCTGCCGCCCTTGCCAAGGAGTTCCCGGGAGCCCAGGTGGCCGCCAGGGAAGCGGAAGTCCTCGAGGACCCGGAGGTCCAGCTCGTGGCCGGGGCGTCCGTGCCGGCAGACCGCGCCGGCCTCGGGGTGCGCGTCATGCGCCATGGCAAGGATTACTTCTGCGACAAGCCGCCCCTAACCACGCTGGGCCAGCTCGACGAGGCCAAGAGGGTGGTGGCCGAGACGGGGAAAAAGTACGCCGTCTACTACAGCGAGCGCCTTCATGTGGAAAGTGCGGTCTTCGCCGGCCGGCTGGTCCAGGAGGGCGCCATCGGGCGCGTGCTGCAGGTCATCGGCCTAGGGCCGCACCGGGCCAGCATCGGTTCTCGGCCGGACTGGTTCTTCCAGCGCGACCGTTATGGGGGCATCCTGTGTGACATCGGGAGCCACCAGATAGAGCAGTTCCTGCACTTCACGGCGAACAGTGACGCTCGCGTGGTGACCAGCCGGGTTGCGAACTACGCCCACAAGGACCACCCGGGCCTGGAGGACTTCGGCGATTGCACCCTGACTGGCGAGAACGGCGCCACTGGTTACTTCCGGGTGGACTGGTTCACACCCGACGGGCTGAGCACCTGGGGGGACGGCCGGACCTTCCTGTTGGGCACTGACGGCTACATGGAGCTACGCAAGTATGTCGACCTCGCCACCGGTGCCGGGGGCGACCAGGTCTATCTGGTCGACGGGCGTGGCGAGCACCATTTCGACGTCAAGGGCAAGGTCGGCCACCCGTTCTTCGGCGAATTAGTGCGCGACTGCCTGGACCGCACCGAAACGGCCATGACGCAAGAGCATGCCTTCAAGGCGGCCGAGCTGTGCGTAATCGCAGAGCAGCAAGCTCAACGTTTGGAATGAAGAGAAAAGCGGTCAGCCGAGGGGGTGCGGCCTATGACCTGCCGGGGGCTCCGGACGCCCCCGGCAGGACAGGGTGAACGCCTTTGTGGCCTAGGAGGCCCCGCCCGTGATGCTGACGCCGGCCGCAGTTAGCGACGAGCCCTGGGCGCCGGCGTCGCCAAACCCGGCGGCGGTGCCGTTGGCGCTTATGACCCAGTAACCGTCGCCGTCGGGCGTGGCCACCAGCGC